>JANXXV010000139.1 GCA_025350445.1 Bryobacteraceae bacterium
CCCCGCGGTGTGAAATTAATCTCCATCGCACTAACCTCTTAGATGTTATGATTCGCTCAAGATGCGAAACGTTTCCAAGTAAGTTATTTACGCCGGATAGCGCTAATTCGCATCTAACGTAAGCAGAACTATGGATAGGATCGAACCGGCTACATGGATGCGCAATGTGCTCTGGGCGGCGGCCCTCTACAATATCGCGTGGGGAGCCATGGTGATCATGTTCCCTTTGCCACTGTTCCAATGGGCCGGAATGCCGGCGCCAAACTACCCGGAACTTTGGCAGTTTATCGGGATGATCGTCGGCGTTCACGGCGTAGCTTACGCGGCGGCGGCGGTTGACGCTTTCCGTCACTGGCCTGTTGTGTTCGCCGGTCTCGTTGGTAAGATTCTCGCGCCGGTTGGATTTCTGAACGCGGCAAGTCACGGCCGGGTGCCTTGGAAAGCCGGTTGGTTATTTGTTACAAACGATTTGGTTTGGTGGATTCCGTTCGCGCTAATCCTCGTTGCCGCGCATCGCACCTATCTTGGAAGCCGCCGTGCCCTGGCCCCGGAAGTGCTTCGGTTCGCTCTGCGGACCAAGGTGCAGGACGGCGTCACCATCGCTCAATTATCCAAATCGTCGCCGGTTCTGCTGGTGTTCCTGCGCCATGCCGGCTGCACATTTTGCCGGGAAGCGCTATCCGATATCGCCGAACAGCGGCGCTCCATCGAAGCCAACGGCACTAGGGTGATTTTGGTGCATATGGGCGGGGAGGAACACGCTTCTAAATATTTCCAGCACTATGGACTGCAGGACGTTTTACGTGTCAGCGATCCCAGCCAAGCTCTTTACCGCGCATTTGGACTGGGTCGCGGCAGCCTCTTCAGTCTGTTTGGACCAAAGGTCTGGCTTCGCGGATTCCAGGCCGGCGTTCTAAAGAGGCATGGTATCGGGCGATTGGTGGGAGACGGTTTCCAAATGCCTGGGGTGTTCCTGGTATTTCATGGAGAAGTGCTGCGCAGCTACCGCCACCAGAGTGCGGCGGATCGACCGGAATACGGCCGTTTCGTGGACGGCGAACCTTTGTCACGCGCCGGAATGCATTATTAGGGGGAGCCTGCTATCTTCAAGGAAGCTTGGCAGGATGCAACCTACTTCGCCCCACTCCGACGCACCCCCCGGGAAACGGGATCCCGCAGCCTCGGGAACCGCCGGGTCTTTTCGTCTCTTTGGCGTTCCTATCCGGCTGCATTTCACCTTCCTGCTACTGCTTGTTTTCATCATCGCTACCGGCCTTAGCGGCGGACAGTCGTCGTTGGTCAACGCCGCCTACATCCTGGCGCTGTTCGTGTCTGTATTGCTTCATGAATTAGGACATGTGGCTGTTTCCCGCAAGTTCGGCATCAAGACCAAAGAGATCGTGATGTATCCCATCGGCGGCGTCTCCGTGATGGAACGGGATCCCGCACCCGCCGCGGAGCTATGGATCGCGCTTACGGGCCCGTTGGTGAATATCGCAATCGCGCTCGCGCTTTGGGCCTGGCTTTATTACTCGGGCCACCTGATCGCGATGGAGATGCTCGGACAAGCCTCGGATTCGAATCTATTGGAACGCATCGCGCTCGGCAACCTGATCCTCGGCCTGTTCAACCTGATTCCCGCATTCCCTATGGACGGCGGCCGCGCGTTACGCGCTTTCCTGGCTCGTTCCAGATCGCTGCAGGACGCCACGCGGATCGCGGCTACCGCCGGCAGGTTCCTGGCTATTTCCATGCTGTTCACCGGATTGCTCAGCGGCCAGTACATCCTGATGTTCATCTCGATCTTTGTCTATCTGGGCGCCGAACAGGAAAATTCTTCGGTGATGGGGCGCGCTCTCACGCAGGGCGTTCCGGTAAGAGCCGCGATGATCACGGAGTTTCATACCCTCTCCCACGGCAACTCGATGCGCGATGCCGCAAACCTGCTGCTCTCCACCTCACAACAGGATTTCCCGGTAGTTCTCGGCGAACAGGTGATCGGGCTGTTGGGACGCAATGCACTGCTGCGGGGAATGGCAAACCAAGGCCCGGAAGCTTACGTGGCGGGGGTGATGGATCGGAACTTCACGGCCATCCGGCCGGACATGGACCTGGCTGAGGCGATGCCTCTCGTGCTGCAAGCGGGTTCCTGCGCGTTGGTGATGGAGGAGGACCGTTTGCTGGGCCTGCTCACCAGGGAGAACCTGACCGAGTTTCTGCTGCTTCGCAGATCCGGCATGGAACCCGTTACAAGCCGGGGCACATAGACATGGCGCACAGAGTCGTCATTCTCGGCGGCGGTTTCGGAGGCCTCTACGTAGGGAAGTCCCTGGGTAACGCCCCGGTGGAAGTAACCCTGGTGGATCGCCGCAACTTTCATCTCTTCCAGCCGCTGCTCTATCAGGTGGCAACCGGATCGCTTGCTCCCAGCGATGTGGCCGCGCCTCTGCGCTCCATTTTCAGCACTCACAAGAACACCCAAGTGCTGCTAGGGGAGGCTGTCGATATAGACCCCGAAGCCCGGAAACTGATTCTTGCCGACGGCGAAGTTCCGTACGACACGCTAGTGGTGGCAACCGGCGCGGAAAATCACTATTTCGGCAACGCATCCTGGGAACACTTCGCGCCCGGATTGAAAACCATAGAGGATGCCACCCGCATCCGGCATAAGATTCTGTACGCGTTTGAGGCCGCCGAGCGGGAGGACAATCCGGAGGCTCGCCGCGCCTGGCTGACGTTCGTTGTAGTTGGCGCCGGACCGACCGGCGTGGAGCTGGCAGGCGCTTTGGGGGAAATAGCAAACGACGTCTTAAAGCACGACTTCCGGTCGATTCGCCCAGCCGAGGCGCGTATCATTTTGCTCGACGGTTCCCCGTGCGTCCTTCCTCCTTTCGACCCCAGCCTGTCCGCCGCGGCGGAGAGGTCGCTCATTCGTCTCGGCGTCCGGTCCCGCACCGGCGTCCGCGTAACGGCGATTGATGAACACGGTGTATCTATTCACACCGAACGGGGAGACGAGCGTATCGATTCGCGTACGGTGCTGTGGGCCGCCGGCGTACAAGGCTCGGCCTTCGGAGGAAGACTTGCGGAACGGATGGGCCTGGAACTCGACCGCGGCAGGCGCATCATGGTAAACGCCGATTGCACCGTGCCTGGACATCCGGAAGTGTTCGTGATCGGCGATCTGGCGAATTTTCGCGCACCCGACGGCAAGACGCTTCCAGGGGTGGCGCCCACCGCGATGCAGGAAGGCAGCTATGTGGCGGATCTAATCAAGAAACGTCTTGCCGGAAAGACGGCGCCGCCGTTCCGGTACGTCAATAAGGGTAACCTCGCCGTAATCGGACGGGCCGCGGCCGTCGCCGAAATCGCGGGACTGAAGTTTAGCGGGTTGATCGCGTGGCTGCTATGGCTGTTTATCCATCTGATGTACCTGGTGAACTTTCAGAATCGCGTGCTGGTGTTTATCCGCTGGGGCTTCAGCTACGCAACCTTTAACCGGGGCGCGCGCCTGATTACGGGCGAGCGGGAACCAACCGAGCAAGAACTTCAAATTCTGAAGCTCCGGGCAAACTCGCCGAAATAATAACGAGTCGTTCGATTCAACTTCGCAGCTATTTCGTCAGGTGCCAAAACGCTCTGGATATTCCTTGCATCCGCTCAACGGCGACTTGAAGAGGTTGTGGTTCGTGACGGCTCGCACACCACTCTGAGAGCTACAATCAGGGGTATATGCGCAACGAGTTCACCGCTATTATGAAGCGGGAAGGCGATTGGCACATCGCATGTTGCGCCGAAGTGCCCGGCGCGAACGGCCAAGGCAGAACTCGAGAGGAGTGCCTGGCGAACCTGAGAGAGGCCATCGCCCTGATTCTTGAACACAGGCGCGAAGATTCCTTGCGCTCGATGCCGCCGGATGGGCAGCAGGAATTAGTCGTAGTTGGATGAAGCGCGAGCGTCTGCTGCGTCACCTACGCCACCATGGTTGTGTTCCGCGGTTGTGTTCCGCGGTTGTGTTCCGCGGTTGTGTTCCGCGGTTGTGTTCCGCGGTTGTGTTCCGCGGTTGTGTTCCGCGGTTGTGTTCCGCGGTTGTGTTCCGCGGTTGTGTTCCGCGGTTGT
>JANXXV010000160.1 GCA_025350445.1 Bryobacteraceae bacterium
TCCGGCGAAGCCCCGCATGTCGACGTTCAGCGAGTATCTCGAAAACGAAGAAGCTTTCCTGCGCACCAGCCGCTGGAAGTTGATCCATGGCAGCGGGAAGCGGAAACGGACCGATGGTTACGAAACCGATAACCCGACGCCCGGGCGCACAGTGCGTCTCTACGACCTGGAGAAGGATCCCGGCGAATTCACGAATGTAGCCGCGGAGCAAAAGGAAGTAGTGGCAACGCTCTCGGCCGAATTGCTGGGGCGCTTCCGCTCAACCCACCCGGACACGGGTAGTGAGCCCGCGGGACTGCGGTTAGACGATGCCATCGAGTGGTATCTGCATCCAAGGGATGCGAAAGCCTGAGGCGGTCCTTGCGCCGCAAGATGAGGTAGCCCTGAACACCGTACGCCGGGTGCCCGAATTTTGTATCCGCGCCAAGCCCGCCTTCCGTCCATCCGAGTTGAATCGAATGCCTTCGCATCTCATCCAATTGCTATCTGACACATTTCGCGGTCAGAATAGTAGTGATTGCGGCAAAAACGGAATTGGTTACAAAACGACGCTCCAAGATTTACGATCTCATCGCCACCCGCTTCCGCTCGCGAAAACAGTGCCGGATAGGTAAGCGGATTTACTTGGGTAGAGGACACTGAAGAAATGACAGGTAAAAGCATTCTACTGGCGGCAGCTCTTGCCATTGCACTCTCGGCCTTGGCTTTCGGGCAGGCATCCGCGATCAACGGCCAAATCCTCGGCACGGTTACCGATGCCACCGGTGCGGCCGTAGCCGGCGCGAAGGTCACGGCAACCAACATCAACACCGGCTTCCAGCAAAGTGCCGATACCGAACCAACGGGATTCTATCGGTTCAACGTGCTGCCTCTCGGCCGTTACGAAGTCCGTGCGGAGGCGTCTGGTTTTGCGCCAATCAAAGAGACCGGCATTGAAGTCAACGCCGGCGCCACCGTCACTCTAGGCATCCGGCTTGAAGTGAAGGGTGTGACGACGGAAGTAGTCGTATCGGCCTCTTCCCCAGTCATCGACCCCAGCCGTACCGATACCGGCCGCAGTCTCTCCGGCTATGTGCTCGGCAATCTGCCGCTGGTTTCCCGCAACCCTTTCAACTTCATCCTGCAACAACCGAACGTGACGGGCCGCGGCAACACCGAATTCGGCGTACCGCGCAAGGTGAACGCCAACGGCTTCAACGGCCGCATCAACTATCAATTGGATGGCTCGAACAACACCGAGAGCGATCGCGCCGGCATTCGCCTGCTGCCGATATCGAACGAATGGATCGAAGAAGTGCAGACTGTAAGCAATGGGTTCGCGCCCGAGTTCGGCAACACCGTGGGCACGGTTTTCAATACGATCACCAAGTCGGGCACGAACGATCTGCATGGCCAGGGCGGGTACATCTTCCGCCGCACTCCCTTCAGCGCTCGCCCCGCGCTACTCGCCTACAACCGTCCAACACCCGACGTGAACGTCGACGCCTACAATGCCAGCGCGGGTGGACGCATCATAAAAGATAAACTGTTCTTCTTCGGATCGTATGAGCACGTGACCCGCGACCTTCCCACCACAGTGTCTCCCACCGCGGCCACAGTGGCGCAATTGGGTCTTCCCGCAAATTACGCGGACGCCATTCCGTTCAAACAGAAAGTCACCTTCTTTCTGGCCAAGGCCGACTGGCAGTTGAACGCAGCCAACCGGCTCTCCATTCGTTACAACCTGCACCGCAACGATTCACCGTTCAACAACGGCGGCGGATTGACGCTCATTTCCCAGACTTTCAACTTCGTTGACAGGTCGCACGCCGGTGCGGTGCAGTTGGTCTCAATTCTCTCGTCCAACGCCGTGAACGAACTCCGTTTTCAGGTTCCCAACCGTGCCCAGGCGCAGAATACTTTCGAAGCGAACGTTCCCGGACCATCCATTACAGTCTCCGGCGTCGCGAGCTTCGGAAATTCGCCGAACACCGGGTTCCTCTATCAGGAGAGGACCCCCGAGATCACCGATAACCTCAGCTACAACCTGAACCAGCATTCGTTTAAGTTCGGCACTTCCCTCCGCTGGATTCGCGACATCCAAACCCAGGCGGTGAGCGCCACCTACAACTTTCCGTCCATTGCGGCCTATCAGGCAGCGGTTGCGGGCACTGCGCCCAGAGGGTATTCCACCTTCGCGCAGTTCCTTGGAGATCCATCGCTGAGCTATAATTCCCGCTTTGCCGGATTCTACGGACAGGACAGTTGGAAGCCGCGCGCGAACATCACCATCACTTATGGTGTCCGCTACGACGTCTTCAGCCCACCCGCAGCAACCGCCAGTTCGCCACTTGCATCGTCGAAAAGCTTCCGCACAGACAAAAATAATTTCGCCCCTCGCCTGGGCGCTGCCATCGGGCTTGGCAAATGGGTGGTGCGGGCAAGTGGCGGCATCTTCTACGATCCATTCCAGACGGACCAGTACCGCAAGGCCATTCTGCAAAACGGCTCCCCGGTGTTTTACACCGTGAACGTATCTCCGGCCCAGCCATTTGCACCGTCATTCCCGAACGTATTCAGCGGCTCGCCGACCGGCTTCACGCTGCCAACGCAGGATATCTTTACAGTTTCGCCCGATTTC
>JANXXV010000189.1 GCA_025350445.1 Bryobacteraceae bacterium
TCGTATCCGGTCCGCCGCCGAAACCGACATGCCGCCCCACCGCACTCTTCTCACCAAAATAGTGCCGCGCGAACCGGCGATTCACAATGGCCACTTTGGCGTTCTCTTTCACGTCCCGCACGTCGAAATCGCGCCCCTCCAGAATCGGAGTCCCCATCGCCTCGAAGTATCCGGGGGAAAGCGCGTTCATAAACGCCTGCATGTCTTCGCCATCCTTCGCTTCGTGTCCTTCCACCTTCAAGCTGCTGTCCCACTCGTTGCCCGCCAGCAGGGAAACTGCGGCCAGCGCCGCCGATTTCACCCCCGGCACTGCCCGGATATGTTCCAACAAATCCTGGTAAAAGTGCGCAATCCGCGGAGCATCGTATCCGTTCAGTGCCGGAGCCAATTGGAACGTCACCAGATTCTCCATATCGCGAAATCCCGTCTCGGTGGTTTTCAGATTTTGCAGGCTGCGCACAAACAGTCCCGCCCCGAACAGCAAAAGAAAACTCAACGCCACCTGCGCCGCCACCAATCCCTGCCGCAGCACTAACGACCCGCTGGTTCCCGCCACAGCCCCGACCGTATCCTTCAGCGTGCTCCACAGATCCGGACGGCTAGCCCGCAGCGCCGGCGCCAGTCCGAACAGCAGCCCCGTCAGGAACGTAAGCCCAAGCGTAAACAGCAGAATCCGTACGTCCGGCTCAGGGTTAATCAGCAGTGGATTCCCCTCGGAAGGCACCAGCGCCAGCAACACGCGCGTCATCGCGACGGCCAACACAATACCAGCGATTCCGCCGGCGAAGGAGAGCACTAAACTCTCAACAAGCAGTTGGCGCACCAGTTGCGCGCGCGATGCTCCGATCGAGAGCCGGATCGCAATCTCCTTTTGCCGTGAAAACGCCCTGGCGATCATCAAATTCGCCACGTTCGCGCAAGCGATCAACAGCACCAGCCCAACCATGCACATCAGAACTACCAGCGCCTTTGAAAAACTGTTCCGCAGACCCGAATAGCCCGTGGCCGCCGGTTCCACGTTCAACGTCCCCTTCAGGAACTGTTCGCGGGCATAGGCGGACCACTTCCGCGCGGCTGGCAGCGTAGTCTCATACTCGCGAATCTGATGAAACAATCCCTGCATCGGCGCCTTTGCCGACTCCACCGTGTAGCCCGGTTTCAGGCGGGCGAACACCTGCACCCAGCGCGTCCGCCGGTCGCTCATCTCCACCCAGGTCCATTCCGGCACCATCGTTGTCTTCATCAGCATCGGCACGCGGATCTGGGGCGATCGCGTCGGGTCCATTCCCGCAAACCCCGCCGCCGACACGCCAACCACCGTCATCGGATAGTTGTTCACCAGGATCTTTTTGCCAATCACGTTCGGGTCGCGGGCAAACCGGTTCACCCAGTAGTCATAGCTCAACACCGCCACCGGATGGCCCTGATACACGCGGTCGTCTTCCTGCGAACTGAAGACCCGCCCGATGGCCGCCCTCACGCCCAGCATGGAGAAGTAGTTCCCGGAAACCATTTCCGCCTGCACGCGTTCCGTCTGATTGTCCACGCTGACCGACGCCGAAACCAGCCGGCGGCAGATCACTTCCTCAAACGGCGCGGCCTTTTTCTGATAATCCTGATAGATCGGATAGGAGTGCATCCGGTCACCCATGTTGCTTCCGTTGTGATCTCCGCGCTGGTACAGCATCACCAACTGTTCAGGCTCCCGAATCGGCAGCCGGCGCAGCAGGATTTGATCGATCAATGTGAAGATTGCCGTATTGGCGCCGATCCCCAGCGCCAGCGACAGAATCGCAACGGTTGCGAACAATGGACTGCGTTTCAGCGTTCGTAAAGCGTAGCGAAGGTCCGCCAACAAATTCGTCATTGCTACTAATACGGCGAAGAACGTCCGCGGTTTCCAAAAAACTTCACGCGAAAGTCTTTTCACCTGACCGCCGCCCGCTCGGAATCCAGATCGCACATGGCGACGATGTTCCCGGTCTTGGACGTTTCGTTCAGGATCACCCCTCCCTGTCGTAATAAGCCTTATAGCCCAAAGCCCGCCGCGACGGCGCTGAACCTTAGCCGCCGGGAAACACCGTCGTTAGTAATCATTTACGTATTCACTGTACCTGTCCCCTCCGGCGATTAACAATCCCCACCAGGTGGGGCGGACGCCCACGTCCGCGCGCGACCCCCAGGTCGCGCTCTCGTGAA
>JANXXV010000197.1 GCA_025350445.1 Bryobacteraceae bacterium
GGAGGGATTGCGCGCGTACACTTCCTTCGCCAGACGGTAGTGATCGGCATCGATGTAGATCTGGCGGATGTAGGCGAAGACCCCGAGCAGCGATCCGGGGTATCCGCTGAATCCGGAGAAAGCGAGGCTGACATACTGGCCTGCGGGAGATGCGATGAGCATCTGTCCGGGTTTGTTGCCTGCCAGGTTGATGACGGCACCCTGGCCGGCGAAAATGCCTCGCGTGGGGAAGGTGATGGACGTGGTGAACCCCGCGCTACGGGCTGTTTCCAGGCGTTTGTCGGAGGGCTTCACCAGATCGGCGGCGCGCAACCAACTGGTGGTGGATGGGCGGTCTTCGGGTCCGCGCGCGGGCGGGCCTGCATTTGTAGCGGCGGCTCCGCCAGCACTCACGCCAGCACTCACGCCACCACCCCCACCGCCTCCCCGCCGGCCCCCTGCGCCTGCGATAGCGGACGGATCGGTGATGCCCAGCGTGCTGAGACCATCGATCAGACCGGGGTAGACCGTAAGCCCCTCCCCATCCATGATCCATGCGTCGGCGGGGATGGCGGCGTTCTCCGCTATTGCTTCAATCAGACCGTTCCGCATGACGATATTGGCGCGCGGAAGAATAGGGCCGCTCACCGTAACGACGCGGGCATTCGTGATCGCCATGGCGGTGGGGACCTCGGCTCGAATTGCCATGACGGCGGAAACGCCGAGGATGAGACTGCAAATAGCCTTCGACATGACGGTATCGTTATTATAGAAACTCCTCACTCAGATGCAAGAGAAAACGCAAGTGCGCTATAAAGACGCGGGAGTCAACATTGACGAAGCGAACAAGGCCGTTTCGCGAATCAAGATGCTGGCCCGTAAGACAATGACCCCGGCCGTGCTTACCGGGATTGGCAGCTTCGGCGCCGGCTATCAGCTTCACGGCTATAGGCAGCCGGTGCTGGTGAGTTCCGCCGACGGGGTAGGAACCAAGCTGAAAGTCGCATTCCTCACCGGACGCCACACCACCGTCGGCGAAGACCTGGTGAATCATTGTGTGAACGACATTGCCGTGCAAGGCGCGGCCCCGTTGTTTTTCCTCGATTATTTCGCGGTTGGCAAGCTAAATGCAATCGTGGCTGCCCAGGTGGTGGAAGGAATCGCGCGCGGTTGTAAGAAGAACGGGTGCGCCCTGATCGGCGGTGAAACGGCGGAGATGCCCGGTATGTACAGCGATGGCGAGTACGACCTGGCCGGGTTTATTGTAGGCGCGGTAGAGAAAAAGAACCTGCTGACCGGCAAGGACATCAAGGCCGGCGACGTTCTGATCGGGCTTCCGTCCACCGGGCTTCATACCAATGGCTACTCGCTGGCCAGGAAACTTCTGTTCGAAATTGCTAGACACACGCCGGATACTTATGTTCCGGAGTGGAAGTCGACGGTGGCGGAAGAACTGCTTAAAGTGCACCGCAGCTATCTGCATCCGATTCGCGAATTGATGCGGGCGAAGCTGTTGAAGGGCGCGGCGCATATCACCGGCGGAGGCATCACGGAGAATACACCAAGAATGTTGCCCGCGGGCCTTTCGGCGTCCATTCAATTGGGATCGTGGCCGGTGCTGCCGGTGTTTGAACACCTCCGCGAGATCGGCCGCATCCCGCAGGACGACTATTTGCGCAGCTTCAACCTGGGCGTTGGGATGATCTTCGCTGTGGGTCAGGCCAAGCTTGGAGCGGTGGAAACAATTCTGAAGCGGATCCGCGAGCGTTACTACGTGGTGGGCGAAGTGGTGAAGAAGAAGGCCGGGGCGAAATCGCGGGTCGTCTACCGATGAAGAAGGTCGGCATTCTGCTTTCGGGAAGAGGGTCTAATTTCGAGGCTATCGCGAAGAGCGCCGCGGCCGGCCGGATTGACGCTGAGATCGCGGTGGTGGTTTCCAACCGGGCGGATGCGGCAGGCCTGGAGACTGCGCGGGACCTTGGGTTGAATGCAGTTTGTCTGCCTTCGAAGGGCTTGGACCGGGCGGTTTACGACCGGTCCGTGGTGGCGGAACTTCGGAAGCATGAGGTGGACCTGGTTTGTCTGGCGGGATTCCTCCGGCTTCTCACCGGCGAGTTTGTGCGGGCATTTCCGGGCCGCATCTTGAACATTCATCCGTCGCTGCTGCCGGCGTTTCCGGGTCTGGATGCGCAGCACCAGGCGCTGAGTCATGGTGTAAAGGTCAGCGGGTGTACGGTGCATTTCGTTGACGAGCAACTCGACGCCGGACCGATCATCCTGCAAGCCACGGTGCCGGTGCTGGATGAGGACACGGTGGAGTCGCTGTCGGTCCGGATTCTAGCGGAGGAGCACCGCATTTACACCGAGGCGATTCAAGTGGTGCTGTCCGGGCGGTATCGGATTGAGGGACGGCGGGTGTTGCGGGGGTAGCGCTGCGAGTAGCGATCGGAATCGCAAGGACCCAAAATCACGCTCACACTTTCCGATAGCCGACACAGGAGGGGCCGTCATCGCAGACTAATACGACGAAAAGTTCCGAGCGGATCTTCCATCCTGCTTCCGTCTTGCGCCACATCGCCAGATAGGTTCCTCCATAGGCCCGGCTTCCGTCCGGGCGTGTCCCGATCCAATGGCCGTGTTCGGCGGCAAGTGGAGCAGCGTTCGATATCTCAACCTTATCTGGAATGCGTTCGTAGCGGATCGCTTCGGGGTCGGCGAAATCGCTGGTGAACATGTCGATATAGGCTTGGCGTGAAGGGACCAAGACGCCATTGCCCCGGATCATGACAAAGTCAGTGTCGAGGCTAGCGGCGAACGTCTTTATGTCACGATGTTGAATCGCATTGTTAGAAACCGCCCGCGCGCCGCGTATTTCCGCTTCAGCGGACTTTGGCTGAGACTGGGCTACAGCAGAGAAGATGGTGAAGATCAGAACGGTGAGTCTTGTACTCATGGATTTCGCAAGTTTTTCGATCATAGACTCCGGAATTGCCTTTAGCATATCTGACGCCCGCATCATTTGAGACTGCGAGCGGCATCTTCCCGCAATGCGTTTGGGACGCCTCACCGGCAAACCGGGAGTAGATATGCGGAATGGAAAACGGCCATCCATACACGAGTACCTGGCGGCCGGTTTGCGACCAATCCGGACTGATTATCAGTAAAGTCCAAGCCTGCGAAATTGTGCGTTCTTTACTATTCCTGTTTCCGCTCCTCATTCGCCCGCCACAAAGAGCCGCTGTCTCCCGCGCCCCGGTTCCCGCACGCTTTCGCTCTCCCCGGCCTATTTGAATAGCGATAAATCAATCGACTCCCCCATAGCCTTGTAGCCGGCATCGCTGGGATGCAGCCGATCTCCGCCATCGTACGCCGCAAGTATATGATCCGGATTCTGGGGATCGCGGACCGCTTTCTCAAAATCGATCACGCCGTCAAACGCCTTTCCGTTGCGGATCCATTCATTCACAGCCTTGCGCTTCACTTCCTTCTCCGGAGAGAAATAGCCTGGGAATACCGTGCCTTCAAACGGAGTGATCGTAGCGCCGAAAACCTTGATGCCCTTCTCATGAGCGCGCTCAATCATTTGCTTCATGCCCGCGATCAGGTCGTCCGAGCTCACGGTTTCCGACGCCGGGGCGGAAGTGCCCGCGTGGCCCAGATCGTTGATGCCTTCAAGGATGATCAAGTACTTGACGCCGGACTGAGCCAAAACATCGCGATCGAAACGGGCCAACGCATTGACCCCGAACCGGACATTCGCAACCGCGTCGTGTAGGATGCGATTGCCGCCGATGCCGGCATCGAGGACGCCGATCTTCTTACCTTTCTGCCGCGCCTGCAGGCGATCCGACAGCACGTTCGGCCAGCGGAGGTTAGCGTCTACCGTCGAGCGGGCGCCGTCGGTAATGGAGTCGCCGAAAGCCACGACGGCCGAGGCGGATTCGGGCGCCATCACATCCACGCCGGTGAGAAAGATCCATGACGTGACGGTAGCGGGCTCCGTGATGGACGCTGCGCCGGTTTGATCGCCAGTTCCGGTGTATGACGTTTGCTGCGCGGCATAGTGTATGCCTGCGCCGGTGGTTGCTTTCGGAACAAAGAGGCTGATCGCCAGGTCGCCTGACGCCGGCACATCCAGCTTCACGGGGTCGCTGAGGACCAACGCGTTGGGCGGAATCGAGACGCTGGGGCGACCGCTGAAGGTGAGGACGCGATCCGAGCCGGCCGTAATTTCGGATCCCTTTACTCGAAGGGCGATGTGCGCAGCGCCTATGTCCACGGTCTGTTTTCCGTAGGCGTTCGAAAGCCGGACGCGGACCATGTTGCCGCCGATGCTGGTGTGTACAATTTCGCGCAGCGTCTGATTCTCAAACTGTAGCTTCGCGGTGCGGATTTCGGCTTCAGTGGCAAGTTGCGGCGCCGGGCTTGCTCCCCAGGTGGCTACCCAGTGAGATTGCTGGGCTGCGCCTGCGATTGCGCTGAAGGCCAGGGCGAGGAGGACGGCTGTTCTTGTTTTCATGTTTCGATGGGTCCTCGATTATCTTATCGCGGACGGCGTTGGAAACTGGCGATGCTCCCCGTAAGGAGAGTGAAGGGACCTTGAGAATTGGCTCCACGGCGCGGATTCATTTCTAACCCGGAGATCACGGTTAGAAATGTTATGCGGAGTGCCGGATGACCCGGAGAGATCTGGTCAAATCAGCCAGCAGAAGGGCTTCCGCGAGCGCGAACTCTGCATTATCAGGAGGCCTTTCGGGGCTTCTTGTGAGGGGCTACGCGGTTGCTACACGGGGC
>JANXXV010000234.1 GCA_025350445.1 Bryobacteraceae bacterium
GGAACGATGTCTTCAAGGGCGCGCTAGGCACTTACTGGGACAGCCCGACCTTCGACGTCGGCTACCTGGTTTCTCCCAACACCTCCCAGGTGAACACGTCTTCGCCCTTTGTGAGCGATGCCATCACCTTCGCAGCGTTGGTGTTCAGCACCACAGTCCAGGACACCGACGGCGACGGGCTGCTCGACGTTTGGGAGACCAGCGGCTTTACCGACATGGACGGCACGTTCATCGATTTACCGGCAATGGGAGCGAATCCGAATGTGCGCGATCTGTTCCTTGAGATCGACTGGATGGACGCGGCGGATCATTCCCACAAACCCAAACAGGCCGCGTTGAACAAGGTGATCGCTGCCTTCGCGGGCGCGCCCGGCGGGGGAATCAACCTCCACATCGACCTCAGTAATTCGATTCCAGAGCCGCTGACTTCACCCCCATCCAGCGCCTGGAAGTTCAAGACGAACGGCTTCGGTTATTACAAAGACGGCATCCCGGGCGGCACTGCGAATTTCTCCTACAGCCGCCGGCATATCTTCCACTATTCGCTCTGGACCCATCAGCGGCCCAACAAACCGGACGGCTCCGCGAACTCAGCCTCCGGAGTAGCCGATCTCCCCGGCAGCGACAGTATGATTACCCTCGGGCTCTGGCGGCATGACAATGCCGCCGACGACCGCGTCGGTACAGTGGAAGAACAGACCGGTACGCTGCTGCACGAACTCGGCCACAATTTGAACCTTCGTCACGGCGGTGGAGATAATAGCAATTGCAAGCCGAATTACCAGAGCATCATGAACTACTTCTTCCAGACTCACGGATTGCAGACCGCAAACGGCGGGATCGTGTTCGATTACTCGCGCCAACTGCTGCCGGTGATCGATGAATCGAGCCTCCTCGAATCCGCTGGATTGGGCGTAATGCTTTATAAGACCCGCTTCTACGCACCATCGGCGCTCGGAAGTTTGCGCCGGTGCGACGGCGCCAACGGCGGAGTTCTAATGGCGCGCGTCGACAGCACGAATACCAGCGGCGTGATCGACTGGAACAATAACCTGATCACCGATGCGTCTCCGGTCACGGCCGATCTGAACTATAACGGGACGATCGACTTCCCCTACTTCGGATTCAACGACTGGCCAACGGTGGATCTGCGCCAAGTGAGCGGAGGCTTCGCTTATTCCGAAGGAGAGATCGCCAACGGGGAAATCGCCAATGGCGAAATTGCCAACGGAGAAATCGCCAACGGGGAAATTGCCAACGGTGAGATAGCTAACGGCGAGTACAACTATGAGAGCGCCGCCAGCACCAATCCGCCTGCGCCCACCAACCTGTCTGCCCGTGTTTCCCCGGCATCGGTCAGGCTTGCCTGGAACCCGGTGCGACTTTCCATCGTGCGCCAGTATCAGGTATTCCGGTACACCTCAGGTCAAACGGAGAGCCAAGCGGTTTCTGTCCTTACCCCGAAGGGGAATCCCGCTTTGGCGTCCTATACGGATACGTCGGCCCCGGCCGGCACAACTTACTATTACTTCGTCCGCACCGTGGACGAATTTGGGAATCCCAGCATCGGCAAGAGCAATACCGTCCAGGTGACAAAATAATGACGACTAACTTGAAACTCAGAATATTTGCCATAAGCGTACTCGCTGCCTCGTGCCTTAATGGCGCCAGTATTACCAATGGTGGATTCGAGTCCGGATTGACAGGCTGGACCGTGAGCGGAAATGTGTTCCCTTCCGGCAGTCCCACCACGGGACTCGTAAGCGTGTTGGGTGCATTGGATTGGACGGGCTTTTCACCGCAGGAGGGAAACTTCTACGCGGAATTATCGAATTCCCCGGATGTAAACACTCCGCCGATCCGGGATTTCTCGAAAATATCCACGGGTCCGTATTTTGTGACGCCCGGCTCAAATGGCAGCTTTGCGTTCGTGTACAACTTGCTAACCAATGAGTTCGACACCGGGCTTGATTACGCCGAGTTCCGCATCAACGGCCTCCTGGTCCAGAAGTACCTGGTCTCGGCTATTTCGCAAGCCGGGGGCTGCACTGTAAGCACCGCGCCGCCGGACGGTTCCACCGTCTGCGTGCAATCGGGTTGGCTCAATCAGTCGTTTCCGCTGACGCCATATGAGGGCCAAAACGTGACTTTCTCGTTCGCCATTTACGATGACTTCAGCAATAACCCGCTGCTCACGCAGGACAACCAGTTCGATTCCGTCCTACTGCTCGATGCCATTAATGCCACCGGTCTGGCCGACCCCCGGATCCCACAGGTCCCTGAGCCGGCAACGATGCTGTTGACAGCCGCCGGTATTGCCGCAGTGATCTTGCGCGCGCCGCGCGGTACGTTGAAACCCATCCTGTAACCGGACGTTTTCCAGATCGCTCGCTCGATCGATTAACCCGCCGGCCCCGCCCGAAGCGGTGTGATTTTGATATACTTCCCTCTGCCCGCTGGTGCAACACGATCCCAATCCTGACGCGGTCGTCAATTGTCTTGACAATCACGCAGCGATTACCTTATTCTCGATAGAGATGGTAGTGTATTAGGAATCATGCCTTTTTTCAATATCTTCCGACATCTCGCACCCTAACTTAGGAGGTTTTTCGTGATCAAATCAATCCGCACCCGACAGGCACAATTTCGACTGGCAATTTCACTTCTTCTCTTGCTGTGCGCCAAACTTCCAGCGCAGAACGTTACTGGATCGCTGACCGGCAGCGTCCGTGATTCGTCGGATAGGGCCATCGCCGGGGCATCCATCACTCTGTCGAACGAAGCGACACGGTCAACACTCACTCTGGCGACCGACGATCAGGGAAGCTTCGTCTTCAACGCGCTTCTGCCCGGCCAGTATTCGCTCGGTGTCACGAGTTCTGGGTTCAGCAGGTTAGAGCAGACGGGGATCGCAATCACGGCTGGGGACCGCCGTTCCGCCGGCACTCTCGTGCTCCAGATCGGCGCTCTGTCCGAAACCGTGTCTGTCACCGCGCCACCCGCCGACGTGCAGACTGTCAGTTCGGAACGCTCTGGCCTGATAACGAAACGCCAGGTTACGGATCTGATGCTGATCGGGCGCGACTATCTGGGCCTGCTGCCAACCTTGCCCGGAGTAGCCGATTTCAGTTCGCACGAATCCCCCGCCGGGTCCAATTTCAACATGGCAATTCAGGGCAACCGCCCCGGCACCAACAATCTCACCATTGATGGTGTGTCGAATCTCAATAGCGGGTCGGGGACCGGCACGTGGGTCTCGCCCGGGGTCGACTCCGTAGCCGAAGTCAAGGTGCTGCTCAACAACTATCAGGCGGAGTACGGCCGGAATTCCGGAGCTTCGGTGAACGTTATTACAAAAGGCGGCACACGGGATTTCCATGGCACCGGCTACTACTTCAAACGCAACGAAGCATTCAACGCGAATAACTACTTCAATAATCAGCGCAACCAGCCCCGGCCCCGCTACCGCTACGATTTTGGAGGCTTCAACATCGGAGGTCCGGTTTTCTGGCCGGGCAAGTTCAATTCCAACCGCAACAAACTGTTCTTCTTCTTTGCCCAGGACATCCTGCCGCAGAGCTTCCCCAACACGCAGAATCTGTTGACGGTCCCGGCTACCCTCGAACGCACCGGCGATTTCTCTCGAACTCTCGATCAAAACGGGAAACTCATTCCCATCAAGGATCCTCTCACCGGTCTGCCGTTTCCATCAAATGTGATTCCCGCCAGCCGCGTCAACCCGAGCTTCCAAAACCTGCTTGGCGTATTTCCCCTGCCGAACTACCGCGATCCAACCAACGCGGCGAATTATCTGGCTACCGGCACATACAGCCAGCCGCGCTATGAAACGCTGTTTCGAGTCGATTATCAGATCACCGATAAGCACTCGGTCTATTTTCGGGGAATCGCCGATTCCCAGAATCAGTCCGCCGGCTACGGCGTGCCGGCGCAGGGCGGCAATTGGGCGCTGCTGCCCAGCATCTACAAGAATCCCACCAAGGGTGGCCTCGTGTCGCTCACCGATACTCTCAGTCCAACGCTGATTCACGAGTTTTCCTTCGGCATCACGCGCGGCCTCGAAAACGTTGTGCCCGCATCTCAGGCGGATTTGGACAAAGTTTCGCGGGTGAAACAGAACATCAATCTGCCGGAGTATCATCCTGATATCAACCCGCTGAACCTGATTCCTCAAACTACCTTCGGAGGAGTACCCAATGCCGCCAACATCTCCTTCGAATCGCGATATCCGTTCGGCGGCGTCAACAATATCTGGGACCTGACAGACAACGTAACCAAGGTTGTTGGAACGCACAACCTGAAGGCCGGGCTCTTCGTCGAAAGGGTCCAAAGATGGGCCAAGCGTGCTTCAACCTTCAATGGCTCCTTCGATTTTACGAAAGACACAAACAACCCGCTCGATTCGGGCTGGGCTTACTCAAACGCGCTACTTGGCGTCTACCGTTCTTATTCGGAGTCGGACGCGCGGCCACAGGGGAACGAGCGATTCTATAACATCGAGTGGTACGGTCAGGATACCTGGAAGGTCACCCGCAAGCTCACTCTGGACTATGGAATGCGTTTCGCCATCGTGCAGCCCCAGTATGAAAAGCAGGGCAAGGCATCCTCCTTCAATCCGGCTTTTTATGATCGCGCGCAGACCGCAATTCTGGTGCAACCGGTCCGCAACGCGGGCAATCAGCGCGTTGGCTTCAACCCCATCACCGGCGAGTATGTCGCAACCGCGCTGATCGGGTCGATCGCCAAGGGAAATCCGCTGAACGGCATTGTCGCTGCAAACCAGAATCCATCCTACCCGCGCGCTCTTTATAAGGATCGCGGAATACAGTACGGACCGCGCTTCGGCTTCGCCTACGATCCTTTCGGCGACGGGCGGACGGCGATTCGCGGCGGTTTTGGCATAACTTATAATCGCGATGATTCCAGCATCGTGCTCCCGTTTACAGAAAATCCGCCGTTCGTCTACACGCCAACAAGCTTTAACGGAAATGTTTCGGATCTCCCCAACGCCTCGCGGGCACTCTTCCCCAGTTCGATCAATGCCATCGCGGAGTCGGGCGAAGTCCCCACCGTGATGAGCTACAGCCTCGGCGTCCAGCGTGACATCGGTTGGGGCACACTCGTCGACGTTGCTTTCGCCGGAAATCAGGGCCGGCACCTGCGCCAGTCGGTCAACCTGAATGCCATCGCGCCAGGCACAAACTTCCGCGCTGCCAGCCAGGATCCAAGCAATCCGGGTAAGCCTCTGCCCCAGGATTTCCTTCGGCCATACCCCGGACTCGGCAACATCAACTACGTCACCTACGACGCCACCAGCAACTATAATTCCTTGCAGGTGCAGGTTCACCGGCGGTTCGCCAAGGGACTTGAGATCAGCGGTGTTTGGACGTGGTCCAAGACCATGAGCACCAGCGACAACGGCGCAGTCAGCCCGTATCTGAATGAGAGAGCACGCTACTACGGGCTGGCCGGCTTTGATCGAACACATATCGTGAACATCAACTGGATTTACGATCTCCCCGGTGTCAGCCGCTGGTGGTCTAACGGCTTCTCGCGTTACGTGCTAGACAGTTGGCAGGTGACCGGCATTGCCGGTTTTATCAGCGGTGCGCCGCAATCAGTCTCCTTCACTACCACCGAC
>JANXXV010000292.1 GCA_025350445.1 Bryobacteraceae bacterium
GACCTCGGAAACGATAGATCCAAAGAACGCGGTTCGAATGGAAGCGGCCACATCGGCGCTGTTTAAGCCGTACTGGGCCATCGCGCTGTGATTGAATCGAACAAGCAACTGTGGAACACCGGTTTGCCGCTCGACCGTGAGATCGGCCAATCCGGGTACAGTAGCCATCGCGGCTTGAATTTCGGCAGCCTTGTTCCGCAGCACGTCCAGATCGGGGCCGAAGAGTTTCACCACAATGGTTGCTGTCGTTCCCGAGAGCACCTCTTCGATACGCTCGGAAATAAACTGTTTGATGTTGAAGGCGTAACCCGCCAGTCCCTCCAGGCGCTTCCGCACGTCCGCCATCACTTCGTCCCGGCTGCGGACGCTTTCCTTCAAGTTGACGTCGATCTCGGTGTAGTGCGGCCCCCAAGTGTCTTCGCCTAACTGGGCACGGCCGGTACGTTGTGCGACCTTGGCGACCTCGGGAACCGCTTTCAGCCGCTGTTGTACGATCGCCCCTACACGCATCGACTCCTCAAGTGAAGTGCCGGGCACACCCGCCATGTGAATGATCAGGTTTCCCTCATTGAACTCCGGCAGGAACCCGCCGCCCAGAAAAGGCACTGCGGCGAGTGACGCGATGAGAAGGATTGCCGAAACTCCGATCACCCAGCTTGGATGATTCAGAATCCGGGGCAGCATAATCGCATAACAGCGCTTAAGCCAGCGAACCGTCAAGGTTTCGTGCGAATGTGTGGCCGCCTGGGGCAGCAGCACGTAGCTAAGCGCCGGCGTCACCGTCAGCGCCACGATGAGCGAGGCGAGAATTGAAATGATATAGGCGATGCCAAGCGGAGCGAAGATGCGGCCTGCCAGCCCTGAAAGCGAAAAAATCGGCAGGAACACGAGCGCCACGATGACCGTGGCATACACCACCGAAGTGCGTACCTCGCTCGATGCGTGGTAAACCACCTCAAGCGGCGGCCTCGGGTTTTGCGAAAGCCGGTTCTCGCGCAGACGCCGGTAAATGTTCTCGACGTCGACAATCGCGTCGTCCACCACCTCGCCGATCGCGATTGCCAGTCCGCCGAGAGTCATCGTGTTGAGGGTTCCCCCAAACCAGTTGAGGACCAAAACTGCCGTCAGCAGCGAGAGCGGGATGGCCAGCATACTGATCAGGCCTGTTCGCCAACTGAACAGGAACACAATCAGCACCAGCAAAACCAGCCCGCCGCCTTGCAGCATGGCCTGGTTGATATTAGAGATGGACCGCTCGATGAAGCTGGCCTGACGGAAGATTGTCTCATCTAACGTCACGTCTGGCGGGACTGCGCGGCGCAATGCGGCCAGCGCATTCTCCACTCCCCTGGTGGTTTCAAGCGTGTTGGCCCAAGGCTGCTTGAGGACGACCAGGTAAACGCATGGCCGTCCAAAAGTGGAAGAGTCGCCTACCTTGTACTCCGGCCCGAACCGCACGGATGCGAGCTGGGCGATGCGCACAGGCACGCCGTTCTTAACGGCAACCACCGCATTGGCGAGGTCGCCCAAAGAGCGGACACGCCCTTCGCCCTGGATCATCAGATTCTGACCGGGCGTGTTCAGGAATCCGGCGCTGGCATTTTGATTCGCCTGGCCGGCGGCAGTCATCACCTGCATGAGCGTCAGGTCATGGTTCTTCAGCTTCTCGGGGTCCACGATCACCTGGTATTGCTTCACTTCGCCACCCATGATCGTGACCTGCGAGACTCCAGGGACCGCCAGTAAACGCTGGCGGATCGTCCAGTCCGCAAGAGTCCGCAGATCCATTGGAGAAGTTGTCCGCGAAGTCATGCTGATCTTGAACAGAATGCCAATGGGCGAGCTGATCGGAGCCATTTGCGGGTCGTTCGCGCCCTGCGGCAGGCGGGCTCGGGCTAGTTGCAATTTTTCCGCGACAAACTGACGCGCACGAAAAATATCAGTATCGGCGGCGAAAATGCACGTGACCACGGACAGACCGGCAATGGAAGAAGATCGGAGGGTATCGAGGTGGCTTGTCCCGTTAATCGCCGACTCGATCGGCAACGAAATCAACTGCTCTACTTCCGTTGCCGAGAAGCCCGGTGCTTCCGTTTGAATGACCACCTGGGGAGGAGCAAAGTCCGGGAACACATCCAGGGGAGTTTGCATTGCCTGGTGCATCCCAAAAATCAGCAGCAGGGCCGCGAGCACAAGTACCACCACGCGGTTGCGAAGAGACCAAAGAATGACGCGGTTTAGCATTAGCGCTTCTCACCCTCTTCGCTCGGGATATCACCTCTGAGAAGCTCGCTACGGAGTGTCTCGGCGCCAACCGAAACAACTTTTTCGCCGGGTTTGAGGCCGGAACGGACAACTATGTCCGTTCCGCGGCTTTCTCCTGTTACGATGCTTCGCCTTTGATATGCTCCGGGCGCTCGCTCAATAAACACCAGCGACTGACCCGCTCCATAGAGAACCGCCGAGGCTGGAACAAGCAGTGCAAGCGTTGGCGGACCAGTGGGGATACGCACGTCTGCCGTCATATCCACTTTCAGAGCGGCATCGGAGTTACTTACGGTGTAAATGAGGGGTATGGTCCGGCTCGCAAGGTCAACGGCGGGCCCCACCGTTACAAGCGCGGCGTGGTAGATTCGTCCGGGCACCGCGGGACTGGTGACCTCCGCCCGATTTTCTTTTCGTATTGCGCCGAGTGCCGACTCCGGGACTGCCGCCTGCACCCAAACGGTACTGAGATCCACGATCCTCATGAGGATCTTCGCCGGATCCACTTGCATACCGTTTGTCAGGTCGGAGGCCATGACGGTGCCTGTGATGGGCGCTATGATCGGTATGCGGCGCGGCCCTTTATCCCCTTGCGAGAGAAGCGCCTGGAATTGCGCCAAGGAGTCCCGCGCTGACTTTAACCGCGTCTCCGCCTGCCGCAGGTTAAACTCCGCTGTCTGGTGCTGCTTCAGCGGGATCGCGCCACCCTCGTAAAGTTGTTTCGCGCGATCGAGTTCGATGTGGCGGAGATCCACCTCTTGCTGGGCTTGCGCCGCTGTAGCCTCAAATTGAGTGATCTGTGAGGCGAATTGTGTCCGCTCGGGAGCTGTCAGAAGCTGCTCCAGTTCAGCAAGCACTTCGCCCTGCCTGACCATGCTTCCAATTCTTGGCAGAGATGCTTGCACCGCAACCAGGCGGCCGGCAAACGGCGAAACAACCTCGGACTTGCGGCCAGGCTGAGCTTGCACGCGGCCGGTTACGGAGATCGCTGGCGCAAGTGTCTCCTCGCGCAGCGCAACGGTCTGGATGCCGTTCGCCTGCACCTGCTGTGGAGAAACCTGAACGGAACCATCCTCCGATACCTTCGCGGGGGGCGTCGCGCTCGCTTGGCCGGCGCCTTTCTCCCGCTCCCTTTCCTTTTCGATTTTGGCATCGCAACCGGAGAATAAGACGGCGAGCAAGAGCAAGCCCACCGGCGCGATCATCCTGCCAAAGGTCACCGTGAATTTTGGCGCCCCGGAAGTTGCTGCGGCTTGATCATGAATCGCACCACAAAAACGAGTCCGCATTTTCTACAGATCTCCTCTTCCTCTCACGCACAAGTTCGCGCGCGGATACAACAATCCTGTTCTTCTTTGATCCAGGGAGGAAGTGGAGATTTAGATTCGGAGTGGGAGGGGTGGGCTCGTCAGAGGCGCCGACCGCGGGACATCCAGGATTGTGGCGCCCTTTTCTGGTAGAGCCAAAAAACTCAGCAACGAACTCGAGAGCGAGGGCGGTAAGACTGATCGAAGAACGAAACCAACAAGTAAGGTTAGGCCCAAGCCGGCGATCACGCTGAGAACGCTGAGGACGAGATCGTCACCACCTTGCGCAAACTGGTCCCAATGATCGACGGTTTCAAACAACGGCCCGCCCAGATGGATAAGGAACAGCAGCAGCACGGCAATTTGGATTAAACGGCGCACTGGGTTGGATGTCTTTCCAATTATGCATCCCGGACTTGAGCAGCGCAACCGTGGAACCGTGGCGGCGTGAAAGGCAGCCGCTAGCTTCGCCTAAGTTTTCAGGATCTCTGAAAGTCGACAGGGGTTTACGAACCACTTGGCTTGCGATTCAAACCGACCGGCAATCGAATGGCTGCGTCCAAGCCGGCTGCTTGTAAGGAAGTTGTGAATAAAATGTAAATAGTAGCGATTCGGATTGTGGCTGATTTGCCGTAGCTATATAGTTACAGATGGCGCTTCGCTTGCAGCACTGAAAATTTCCAATTAAAGGGGTATTCCGAAAATGAAAAAAGTTTTTGGGTTATGGATTGCGATGTCCATGGGCTTGGTTGCGCAAACCGCCGAGACCATCGCATTCCGCGCGATTCTTT
>JANXXV010000301.1 GCA_025350445.1 Bryobacteraceae bacterium
GATGAAGCAATGAACCCGCTCACCCTGGTGGTCACCGGCCTCTACGGGAAGCCGCGTCCGAAGCAGAATGGCGCCCCGATCCGCCTGGTGACGCCGTGGAAGTACGGCTTCAAGAGCGCGAAGTCACTGGTGAAAATCGAGTTCGTGAAAAGCCAGCCAGCCACTTTCTGGAACAAGCTGCAGGCGGACGAATACGGCTTCTACGCCAACGTGAATCCGAAGAAGCCGCACCCGCGCTGGTCGCAGGCGGTAGAGCGCGCGATTCCAACGATGGACCGGCGACCTACCCTTCCCTACAACGGCTACGAAAAGTACGTCGCGGCGATGTACAACGGCCAGGAATGGTAACTCAATAACTGACCTGGCCCAGAATCACCGGTCGCACCCGCGCTGGTCGCAGGCGGTAGAGCGCGCGATTCCAACGATGGACCGGCGACCTACCCTTCCCTACAACGGCTACGAGAAGTACGTCGCGGCGATGTACAACGGCCAGGAATGGTAAGTCAGTAACTGACCTTTCCCAGAATCACCGGCCGCCTTGCGCCGGTGGCGGACGGCAGATTCGAAGGCCGCTTGTGCCACGTCTCGTAAGCCAGCACTGCGAAGGCGATGGCTTCCTTCGCATCGACATCGATCCCGAATTCGCCCGAATACCTGAGCTTCGTCCGGGGAAGAAATGCCTTCAAGTATGCCATCATTTGAGCGTTGTGAGCGCCGCCGCCCGACACGATAATTTCCTGCACCGGAAACGGCACGAACCGCTGGATGCCGGCTGCGACCGCGGCCGGCGTGAATGCCGTGGCCGTGGCGATCAGATCGAGCAACGGTAGCTCTGTCTCGCGCAACTCATCGATAAACTCCCGGCCATACTGCTCGCGCCCGGTACTCTTTGGCGGCGATTCCTTGTAGAAGGCGCGCCGAAGGAGGCGGTCGATCAACGCGGCGTCCACCTTTCCGGTTTGTGCGAGGCGCCCTCCGCGATCATACTTCTGCCGGCCCCTGGTGTGAATCGCGACCAACTGATCTACCACCATGTTGCCGGGTCCAGTGTCGAACGCGATCACGTCTTCGGGTCTGCCATTCGCCGGGATGGCTGTGATGTTAGCGATGCCGCCGATGTTCAGAGCGACGCGCCCTATCTTCCTATCCTTGAACAGCAGGTAATCGACGTAGGGGACCAGCGGCGCGCCCTTGCCACCAGCGGCAATGTCGCGGGGACGAAAGTCGGACACCACCGGGATGCCTGTGCGCTCGGCCAGTACCGATCCATCGCCGATCTGCAATGTGTTGCCTCGCTCGTGATAGATGGTCTGGCCGTGGGAGCCGATCAGTTGAATGCTGTTGAGAGGAACGCCGCATTTTTTGACGGCCTTCGCGTAGATCTCGGCGAGTTGGAAGTTCAGCCGCGAGATCGCCGACGTATGGACAGTGCTATTCGACACGGCCAGAATCTGATCGCGCACCTTCTGCTGATACGGCGTGGTGCGGTGCGCTACGACTTCGAACTTATGGCCGGTGATGTCGATTACCGCGACATCGACCCCGTCGAGCGAAGTCCCGCTCATGATGCCTGCCACTCTCATCAATGCTTCAACTCCTTCTGCAATTCACTCAGTAACTGGAGTGCATCGATGGGGCGCAGTTCGTCGAGCTTCAGGCCCCGGATGCGGTCGGCGATCTGATAGTTTACCGGCTCGAAAAGCTGAATCTGCATGGGGCCTGAGCGGCGCGGGGTTAGCTCTTCGGTGACGGCGTGTTCGGACTTCTCATGCAGTGTGAGCACCTGTCTGGCGCGCTCGATGACACTGATGGGTAAGGCTGCCAGGCGCGCTACTTCGATGCCGTAGCTGCGGTCGGCGCGGCCCGGTTCCACTTTGCGCAGAAAGATGATCTGATCGCCCGCTTCCTTCACCGAGACGTGGAGATTACGCACGCCCTTCAGCGTCTCGTCGAGTTCGGTGAGTTCGTGGTAATGAGTGGCGAATAGCGTCTTTGCGTGGATCTTATCGTGGATATGTTCGGCAACCGCCCAGGCCAGAGCTAGCCCATCGTAGGTGGCGGTTCCCCGCCCTATCTCATCGAGTACGATGAGGCTCTTCGAGGTGGCCGTGTTCAGAATCACGGCTGTTTCGGTCATCTCCACCATGAACGTGGAGCGGCCGCGCGCCAGATTGTCCGCTGCGCCGATGCGCGTGAAGACTCTGTCTACAATAGGCAGAAGTGCCTCTTCAGCGGGCACGTAGGAGCCAACCTGGGCCAGGATCGACATCAGCGCGGCCTGCCGCAGATAGGTCGATTTGCCGCCCATGTTTGGGCCGGTGATTACGGCGATGAACTCCTTGTTCGAATCAAGGTACAGATCGTTGGGGATGAAGCGCTGCGCTTGCTTTTCCGTTAGCTTCTCGATGACAGGGTGACGTCCGGCCACTACCCGCAGTTCGCCGGAATCGGTGAACCGCGGACGAGTGTAGCGATTCTCCGCGGCGATCTGCGCGAGCGTCGCGGTGACGTCAATCTCCGCAACAGCCCCGGCGGTTCCTCTGATTCTTGCCGCGTGCTGGGCCGCGAAGGCGCGCACTTCGGCGAAGATCAGCCGCTCCAGATCCAGGATTTTCTCCTCGGCGGTGAGGACCTTCGCCTCCAGTTCCTTTAGCTCCGGCGTGGTGAATCGCTCGGCATTTACGAGGGTCTG
>JANXXV010000346.1 GCA_025350445.1 Bryobacteraceae bacterium
TTGATATCGCCGAACTTAAACCCAAGCTTCTCCACGCTGGCTCGAATCAGTGGCACCGTCTCTGCAAAACTGCTGTTGATCAGAATGTGTCCCTGGGGCGTTGCAATCAGATAGGAGGCCAGCGCGGTCGAACCGACGTAATACACATTGCCAACCACCTTGTGCGCCGGAAACGCGGAATCGCCTTGTTGCGCGGCAGCCATCAGTGCCGCTGCAATCAGTAAGGAAAATGTTCGGAGTATCATGTTCGGTCCACGATCATAGCAGACCACCACCGGTAGAATGACAACGTGACCGCCATCCGGCTTGTAACCTGTTCCACAAACCCTTCCATCACCTCCGGCGACGCCCCGGTCGTCGAAGCGCTGCGTAAACACGGCATCGAAGCTGAGTCAACACGTCCACTGCGGCGGCTGGCGTCGAGCGGATACGCATTTCTATGAGCGCAACATCTGCTCTCGCCGGGCGTCCATCTCTACCTCTTCAATGAACTCTCCCCGATCGGCCTGCGCGATACCCTTCCGCACGGCAGCACGAAAGCGGGCATCCTTCACCAGTAGCTCGGCATCGGTGCCTGCGCTGGTGGCGATCTGCACAAGTTGCGCTTCCTGCTCGGGCGTGAAATGTACTTCCATGGACTCAGCCTAACCCATTCGGAGGCGTGGGGAAAGAAGTTTGGGGAGAAAGGTCGGGCCAAAGTAGAAGCATTTGAGGGGATTGTCCCGGATCCCGGCCATGCGGCCTGGAACTCTTCCCCGCTCGATTCCGGGAATCTGGCCGATCGCTCGCGCGATTCTCTCAACCTCAGATACCTGGACAGAGTGCCTACTTTAGCGGAGGTAATCGATGCTATGTTGGAGCAACTGGAATGGCCTGCAAGGATGCAAGCCGGAGAGTCGAGATGGGCACAGTGAGGCTTGGCGATGACGCCCCACGTTCTATGCGTGACGCCGGCGTTCGGGAACGACGCAAGGCCATGCTGAGTCTCCTGCATGTTGCCCCGTTGACCGCCTTCGCGGCCAAATTGCGGGAGCGCGGATCGGTAGAGGTTCCCGAGTTTGATCCGCTGGACGGCGGCATAGACGCGCGAGCGCTGTTTCTTTTCGAAAAGCCCGGCCCGATGACGTCGGAGCGGGGCAGACGGACAGGTTCGGGTTTCATAAGCCGCAACAATGACGACGCCACTGCGGAAGCTACGTTCAATTTCATGCAACAGGCGGGCATACCGCGAAAGACTACTGTCATTTGGAACGTCATTCCCTGGTGGAACGGAACGGTGACGCTCACCGGAGATGAATTGGTTGATGGCGTTGCTTGTGTAGTGGATTTGATCAGCCGGCTACCCCGCCTAGGGGCCGTTGTCATGGTGGGCCGGAAAGCCGCGGAAGCGCTACCTTTCCTCAAAACTACAGGACTGGCTCTTTTCACATCTGATCATCCATCGCCACGAGTAAGAGCTAGGTGGCCGGACAGATGGAAAGCAATCCCCTCGGCATGGGCTTCGGCATGGGCTAAGGTTCGTGGGTCTATCGATGACATCGAGGCACAATGAACGAACTCAGCACCATTCTGCGCGAACGTCTGCGAGATTTGATGCATCGGTACCAACAAGTCCGTAAATCAACAACAGAAACCCAGACGCCACCATCATGTAAGAGACGAGGAGTAGAAACGCCCCGATCACTATATTAAACGCGCCACATATGCCATGAGTGCTTCTTCCGGTCCAAGCGTGCTGAATTGGGTGCTGTTTGAATAAAGAGAGGGGCCTGCCCCAATCCACACCGGCCTGTGGAAAATGTTTCTGAGAGTCTGCGCTCACTCCGCTTCCGGCGCCACCCGAAGCATCAGCACCAGCAATCCCGCCAGCACGAAACAAGCCGAGAGAAATGCGATCGCGACCGTGTATGAGTAATGCAACGACAGCAAATATCCAACCACCGTTGGTCCCACAAACCCACCCAGATTTCCAATCGCATTGATCAATCCCACCGACACCGCCGCCGCGGACTTCGCCAGGGTCGCCGTGGGCAGCACCCAGAACGGCGGCGGCCAGGCATACGCGCACGCTCCGGTCAGGCACAACCACACCAGCACCAACGGGAATGGCTGTCCTGCAATCGAAGCCAAGGTGAAGAATACGCCCGCCGCGATCATTGGAATTGCTGTATGCAAACGCCGCTCGCGGTGGCGGTCGGATGATCTGCCGGCAAGGCGCACGGCAATCAAGCCGGTTGCAAACGGCAATGCTGAACACGCAGTGGACCAGCTCACCGAAAGTTTGGAACTGTTGCGAATGATCGTAGGAAGCCACAACACAAAGGCGTACCCGCCCACGTTGGCCAGCGAAAGAGCCACAGCCAGCAGCAGCACATTCTTGAAACGCAGCGCTTGCCACACCGTTACCTGCTGTCGCTCCAGCTTCACGCTATTTTCCCGTTCCAATTCAGCGGTGATCTGCTCGCGCTCGTCGGGCGTCAACCACTTTGCGTCGCACGGACGATCCGTCAGATAAAAGAACGTGACGCAGCCCAGTACAACAGGCGCCACCCCCTGCAGGATGAAGACCCACCGCCAACCGGGCATTCCCAGCCAGTGAATTCGCAGAATTAATGCGGAAAACGGCGCTCCGAAAACGAGTGATACCGGAATCGCCAGGATGAATCCCGCCATCGCACGCGCCCGGTCTTTCTGCGCGAACCAGTGGCTGAAATATATGATGATGCCGGGGAAGAAGCCTGCTTCCGCGCATCCCAGCGCAAATCGCGCGGCGTAGAACTCGTCCGGCGTGCGCACGAATCCGATCACCACGGTGCAAAATCCCCACACAATCAACATGCGCGCGATCCATTTACCGGCACTTCCGCGTTCAATCAGCACCGCACCCGGAATTCCGAAAAGCAAATAGCCGATGAAGAAGATGCCTGCGCCAAATCCGAATACCGCTTCAGAGAACCCCAGGTCGGCGCTCATTGACATTTTGGCGAAGGCCACATTGGCACGGTCCAGATACGAAGCGATGTATAGCAGGAACACGAAAGGCAGAATGCGCCGCCGCAGCTTGGCGCGTGTAGCGTCGGAAGGCATCGAAATGGAACCGGCCGGCGCCATTTACAGGATTACCAGTCGCGAGCGAAGCCCGCGGTCCATCCGCCATCCACTACGATGACGGTGCCGGTGATATAGGAAGCTTCCGGCGCGGCCAGAAACAGCGTTGCGTTCGCGATGTCCTGCGGCGTTCCCACACGGCCCAGCGGGATATGGCTGATGAGGCTATCGGCCAACGCCTTTTTCTCGGGGTTGTAAAAGATGGCCTCGGTTCCCGCCGTGAGCGTCGAACCCGGCGCTACGGCGTTTACGCGAATGCCGTACTGCCCCAGTTCCAGCGCCGCTGCCCGGCTTAAGTTGATCACCCCGGCCTTCGCGGCCGCGTAAGGAATCTGCCGCCGGATGGGCACCAGTCCGACGATAGACGCGATGTTGATGATGATCCCCGACCGCCGCTCCACCATTCCCGGTGATACGGCGCGGCAACAATAGAACATGCCCGTCAAGTCAATGTCGATCAGCCGCTGCCATTCGTCGTGATCGAATTCATGGATCGGCCGCCGGTGTTCCGGCTTCGCACCGCAGCCTGCATTGTTCACCAGGATGTCGATCCTGCCGAACTCGCGATAGACGTCCGCCGCCATCTTGTCCACGCCGGCCCGGTCGGCGATATCGCATTGCAGGAACGTCGCCTTTCCGCCGCCGGCAACAATCTCCTGCGCGGTAGCTTCTCCGGTAGACGCAATATCGTTAACTATAACCACGGCGCCATTGGCTGCAAACGTTTTAGCAATGGCCTTGCCAATGCCCGCGCCGCCACCCGTAACAATTGAAACCTTGCCTTGTAAATCAACTTTCATAGCCGTACCAGTTTACATGGCCAACGTATGAAAGCAAGTATGGTAAAACCACTCTACGAGAGGATCTTGAACGAATGCCGCTGAAACCACGAGTGTATTTGATTGATTCCGAGGAGTCGCCCATCAGTAGGGACGCCGCGCTGGAAATGGAAATTCTAGGTGATACGGCGGACCTCATCTTCCTGCTGTCCACCGATCCGCACAGTCTGCCCACTGATGTGTTTGATGCCGATGCCCTCATCGTCAGCCGCTTTCCACAGCTCTCGCAAGGTCTGCTCGAAACGTTTAAGAAAGTGCAAATGATCGTACGCAATGGCGTTGGTTACGACAACATTGACGCCGATGCGGCTCATCGCCTCGGCATCCCTGTTTGTAACGTTCCCGATTACGGCACGGAAGAGGTCGCCGATTTTGCGATTCTCCTCACCCTTGCTCTGCAGAGAAGATTCCACCGTGCTCTGGCAGACGTCCGTGAGGGCAACTGGAGTTGGAGGTCCGCCGAACCGGGCCGCAGGCTTCGAGGCCAGCGCTTCGGAATCATAGGATGCGGACGGATTGGAACGGCGGCCGCACTGCGAGCGAAGGCGCTTGGATTTACCGTTCAGTTCCACGACCCCTACGTTAGCAACGGTTACGAAAAAGCGATTGGAGTGGCACGGTGCGCCACGCTGAATGAATTGCTCGAAACCTCAGACGTGGTCTCGCTGCATTGTCCGCTCACCAGCGAAACCCGGGGCATTCTGGGACGCGCGCAATTGCGATCCATGAAGGCCGGCGCGTTTCTCGTCAACACTGCCCGCGGCCCCATGATTCCGGAAGCGGAACTGATTGAGGTTCTGCGTACGGGCCACTTGGGCGGCGTGGCGTTGGATGTGCTGGACAATGAGCCAGCCTGTTCCCCTGAAATCTTCACCTTTCCCAATTGCCTGGTCACTCCGCACGTTGCGTTTTACTCAGCCGACTCGGTGGCGGAAATGAGAGCCAGTGCCGCCCGAAATGTACTGCGCCATTTGCAAGGCTTGGGAGCGATCAATATCGTGAACGGCGTTGCCCCCGACCGCCGTCAGAGTTGATATGCTCGCTACATTGCGACTCATCCGGAAATTCCCGTTTCTTGCTATCCTGCTTTCCGCCAGCCTGTCGGCGCTTGCCGAAGATGCGAAGGGGCCGCGATTTGAATCCGGCGTGCAGCCGATATTCCGCACGAAATGCTTCGCGTGCCACGATGCGAAATCGCAACGCGCGAGTTTGTCTCTGGAAACCCGCGACGAATTGCTGAAGGGCGGAAAGTCGGGCGCGGCCGTGGTCCCCGGCAAACCTGCCGATAGTCTGCTGCTCACTATGGTGACCTCGGGGAAAATGCCGATGGGCGGTGAGAAGCTGTCATCCCCGGAAATTGAAACCATCCGCAAGTGGATTGAAGGCGGCGCCCTGCGGGACGCTGAAGACAAGCTGGCGGCGAAGCTGGTGGCCGAGCGCGAGGTCCATGCCATCCTGAGCGCCAAGTGCTGGGTCTGCCACGGACGCACGGAGCAGAAAGCGGGACTCGATTTGCGGACTCGCGCCGCCATCTTGAAGGGCGGCAAATCCGGCCCTGCCATCGTTCCCGGCAAGCCGGCGGACAGCTTGCTGATCAAGCGCATCAGCGCGCAGGAGATGCCTCCGCCGAAATTGCAGGAACAGTTTTCCGTCCGTGGAATAACTGACAGCGAACTCGAAAAGATTACCCGGTGGATCGCAACGGGCGCGCTGGGGGACGACGATAGACCACTAGAATTCAGTGCGGCGGCCGACCCGATGGTGAAGGAAAAGGATCGCGCGTTTTGGGCCTTTACCGCACCACAACGCGGCACCGTGCCGAACGTGCAAGCGAAGACTCGGGTGCGGAATCCGATCGATGCGTTCATTCTCGAAAAGCTGGAAGCCAAGGGGACCAGACTCTCGGAAGAGGCGGATCTCCGTACCTTGATGCGCCGCGCTTATCTGGATCTGATCGGCTTGCCGCCCACGCCGGAAGAAGTCCAGGCGTATCTCGGGGACGCGAATCCCAAAGCGTACGAACAGATGATCGACAAGCTGCTGGGGTCTCCGCAATATGGCGAACGCTGGGCCCGCTTCTGGTTGGATGCCGTAGGCTATTCCGATTCGGAAGGCGGCACCAGCGCCGATGAGCCCCGGCCGCACGCGTGGCGCTATCGCGATTTTGTAATTCGCTCGCTTAATTCCGGCAAGCCGTTCGACCGGTTTCTTACCGAGCAGATCGCCGGTGACGAACTGTTCGACTACAAGGCGGTGAAAGAGTATACGCCGGAACAAGTGGATCTGTTGGCCGCGACAGGTTTCTGGCGGACGGCTCCTGACTCGACATACAGTACGGAGCAAAACTTCATTCCGGAGCGGATGGACGTGATTGCCGGGCAGGTGGAGATACTTGGGTCGGCGGTGCTGGGCCTCAGCGTAGGTTGCGCGCGCTGTCATGATCATAAGTACGACCCGATTCCGCAGCGTGATTACTACCGTTTGACCGCGGTGCTGATGCCGGCCTACGATCCATTCACCTGGCGAATGCCCAGCATGAACTGCGGCGGAGTGGGCGCGTTTTGCGATGAGAAGACTACACGCTATCTGCCCTTGTTAGTGGCGAACGAACGCGACAGTATCCAGACCTACAACGCGCCGATCCAGACGAAGATCGACGAGCTCAAGAAGCAATTGGATCTGAAAGCCGAACCGCTCAAACAGAAAATGGAAGCCGAGAGGCTGCAGAACCTGCCGGTGGAAATTCGCGAGGATGTGCGTAAAGCCCGGCAGGCCGCCGCGGACGAGAGAACCGAGGTGCAGAAGTTTCTGCTGCAACGCTACGAAAGCACGCTCACCGTCAAGCTGACAGATATCGCCAAATCGGACGAAGGTTTCCGTAAAGAGAAAGAAGACATCGACCGTCAGACAAAGGAAGAAAAGGACAAGCTCAAATCCGTACCACGGATTCGCGCTTTGTTCGATCTCGGTCCTGAACCTCCGCCCACGCGCATCCTTCTGCGGGGCGATGCTTCGACTCCAGGCCCGCTGGTCACGCCCGGCGCCCTATCGGTGCTCAGTGCCAAGATTCCTCCCTACACTGTTCCGAAGCTCGCGTATGAAAGTAAAACCACCGGCCGGCGGCTGGCCTTGGCGCGCTGGTTGGTGGATCCGAATCATCCGTTGACGGCGCGTGTGATGGTGAACCGCATGTGGCAACATCACTTCGGAACGGGCTTGGTGAACACGCCGGGCAACTTTGGAAAGATGGGCGCCTCACCGGTGAATCAGCCGCTGCTCGATTGGCTCTCGACGGAGTTCGTCCGCCAGGGTTGGGATATGAAAGCGATGCACCGGCTGATCATGACGTCTTCGGCGTATCGCCAAAGCTCCCATGCCGATGCGGGCCGTCAGGAAAAAGATCCGGACGGCACACTGCTATCGCGCTTCCCGTTGCACCGCCTGGATTCGGACGCGATTCGCGATTCCATTTTGAAAGTTGCCGGTCGTCTGGACCTCAAGCCATTCGGGCCGCCGGATCCGGTGAAGGTGATGGCGGATGGTGAGGTGGTTGGTACCGGTGATGCCAAAAGCGGGCAGCGCCGCAGCATCTACATGGCCGGCCGCCGCACGCAGCCCATTACGCTGCTGGATACCTTTGACACTCCGTTCATGAATCCCAATTGCGTAAAGCGCGCGCAGTCTACTGTCTCCTCGCAGGCATTGGAGCTGATGAATAGCGACTTGTTGCGCCAAGCCTCGCGATACATGGCTGGCCGCATTATCGATGCGGAAGGCGATGGCACGCGCGGCCAGATCGATCGCATGTATTGGCTGGCATTTTCTCGAAAGCCATCGGCGGAAGAGATCAGCGCAGCCGAATCGGCATTGCAAGCGATCGAGAAAGAATGGTTCCAACAATTGCAATCGGATAATCCGGAAGAACCAGTGAAGGCCAGGGCGCATTGGCTCGCGGTGGCTACACTTTGCCACACGATGTTGAACTCAGCGGAGTTTTTGTATGTCGACTAGACGCACTTTTTTCAGCCGCGCGGTAGACGGGTTGCAAGGCACGGCCCTCGCCTATCTACTTGGGAACGATCTGTTCAGTGCGAATCCGGCATTCGCCGCGGGCGCGCCGAGGATCTACGATCTGAAACCGAAGCCGCCGCAGCACAAGCCCCGAGCGAAGTCGATCATTCAGCTCTTCATGAATGGCGGACCCAGCCAGGTGGATCTGTTCGATCCGAAACCGGCGCTCACGAAATTCGCCGGGCAGCCCCCCAGCCGCGACCTGGCGAGTGAAGTTCGCGCCGTGCGTGAGACTGGCGGCCTGATGCCGTCACCTTACAAATTTTCCAAGCACGGGCAATCGGGAATCGAAGTCTCCGAAATTCTTCCGCATCTCGCTACGTGCGTTGATGACATGGCGGTGATCCGATCGATGTTCACCACTCACTTGGCCCACGAGGCCGCACTCTTCCTGATGCATGGTGGCCGCATTCTTCCCACCCGCCCCAGTCTGGGCGCTTGGGTGGTCTACGGGCTTGGCTCGGAAAACCAAAACCTTCCGGCCTACGTGGTGCTTGACGATCCGAAAGGTCCGCCTATCAACTTCATACAAAACTGGCAGGCGGGCTGGTTGCCCGCGGTGTATCAGGGTACGCGGGTTCATTCGGAAGGCGCGCCTATTCTGAATCTCAACGCCAAACAGGAATACCCCAGCGAGGTGGTGAAACTCAGCCGCAATCTGCTTCGCAGTATGGATCAGGCGCACCAACAGCAGCGGCCCGGTAACGTGGAACTGGAAGCGCGCATCGCTAACTACGAACTGGCCGCGCGCATGCAGATGGCCGCCACCGATGCGCTGGATCTTTCGAAAGAATCCAAGGCCACCAAAGAACTGTATGGATTCGAAGAGGAGCGCACAGCTTCCTATGGCCGCCGCTGTCTGATGGCCCGCAGGCTGGTGGAGCGCGGCGTGCGACTGGTGCAGGTCTATATCGAAAGTCAGATTTGGGACAACCACAACCAGATCCGCAAAGGTTTGGATTACGCCTGCGGGAAGACCGACAAGCCCGCGGCTGCGCTGTTGAAGGACCTGAAGCAACGCGGACTGCTGGAAGATACGCTAGTCGTGTGGGGCGGGGAATTTGGCCGCCTCCCCATCGCACAGGATCCCGGCCCCAACGCAGGCCGCGATCATGGCCCATCCGGATTCTCGGTGTGGATGGCGGGCGGCGGCATCAAGGGCGGTACGGTTTACGGATCCACCGACGATATCGGCTATCGTGCGGCGGAGAACCCGGTCAGCATCCACGATTTCCACGCGACGATTCTTCACTTGCTGGGGATGAACCACCGGAACCTGGTTTTCGAGCGGGAAGGGCGGAATGAACGCATCACCGACGAATTTCCCGCTCGTGTTCTGGAGCCGATCATTAGCTAGTGTGGTGTCCCAGTAATCTTAGAAACCTGCCAAATTGGCCCTGGTGGGGCGGGTACCCTCGCCGGCTAGATGGGCGTTAAAATAAGCTGCCGCATCGCTCTCGATCAGAGTGTATTTCTCACAGGTGTAGTCGGCGTCCGTGACCGTCAGCACGTCTCCGGATAGCCGACGTTAAGGACAAGTGGTTGGGATCCGTGCTTGCCAACTCCCATGACCTGTGTTTCACAGGACCTAATTCCTCCGAGAAGTCTCCCCACCACACGACGCGGCGTTTTGTGATAGCGTGAGACGTCCTTCCGAACTTCCCGATAGGCCTTTTCGGGATAAGCCCTCTCGAGTGGAAGATTGGGTGCGCGACATGGAAGTGGAAGGATGGCAGAATTCTTTTTTTGTGGCTTAGTTCTTAGCGTTGAGATACGCTAAGAACAGGAGAACTCGAAATGTTCGATTCTGAACTACAGTTGGCTAAGCAACGGGGAGTGCTATTA
>JANXXV010000374.1 GCA_025350445.1 Bryobacteraceae bacterium
GGCATCAGCCTCTTCAGCACGTCAAACAACACCCACACGCAGGCAAGGTGGAGCGCAAGGTTCAACGCGTGGTAGCCAAACGGATTCTGCCCGCCTAGTTGATAATTTGCCCAAAATGTGAAGTATGTGAGGGGCCTGGTCTGCAACGGACGCCATACTTCCCACCAGCCGGACGTCGAGGTCAGCGATGGATCCGAGAAGATGGCGAAGTCGTCAAACTGGAAGGCCGCCAGAAGGCATCCGCCAAACGCGATGAAAGCCGCAAGTACAAGTATCAATTTTTGGCGCAATGCTATCATCGTATTTCACTCGAAGATGCCGCCTGCCACACCGAGAAACCTGGTGCCTCGGCCGAAGACCGCGGCTGAACGAAAAGAACGTATTCGCAAAATACTTAGCGGCCTGGACGAGATGTATCCTAATGTCACTTGTGCGCTTACGCATAGCAGTGCCTGGGAACTTCTGGTGGCGACGATACTGTCGGCGCAATGCACCGATAAGCGCGTGAACGAGGTTACACCAGGGCTCTTTCGGAAGTATCCAACCATTCACGATTTCGCCGCCGTCAGCCAGGCGGAGCTGTCGCAGGATATTCGTTCCACGGGTTTTTTCAATAACAAAGCCAAGAGCGTGATTGGTGCGGCTAAGCGGATTATCTCCGAGTTTGGCGGTGATGTGCCGCGGAATATGGAAGACATGCTGAGCGTGCCCGGCGCCGCGCGGAAGACGGCGAACGTGGTTCTGGGGACGGCATTTGGCATCGCGTCCGGCGTAGTGGTGGATACGCACGTCATGCGGATCTCGCAACGGTTGGACCTGACTAAATCCAGCGATCCGGTGAACATCGAAAAGGATCTGATCAAGATCATTCCCCGGGAGCGGTGGATTCTGTTTGCGCATCAGATGATTCACCATGGCCGGGGCCTGTGTGTAGCGCGGAAGCCGCGCTGCGCCGAATGTCCGCTGGATGCGCTGTGTTACGCAAAGGATAAGGCGGTATGATTTCGCGGCGTATATTTCTTGGCGCCTCTTCCGCCGCGCTAACGGCGGAGTTGTTTGGTGCGGCCGGTGAGAGCAAGTCACCGAATCCCGGGCTGGAAAAGTTAGCTGCCGCGGCATTGCATGAAGCGAAGAAACTGAAAGCGACTTATTGCGATATCCGCATCAACCGCTACCATGACCAGAGTGTGGGCATCCGGCTGAGTCCGGAACGGGGCACGGGCAAGACGCTTGAGGTACCGAACGTCAACGACACCGAAAGCTTCGGGTTTGGCGTTCGCGTGATTGTCGACGGCGCCTGGGGTTTCGCGGCCTCGCCCATAGTGACGCCTGAAGAAATTGTTCGCATGACCGGAGAAGCAGTTACCGTGGCGCGTGCCAACGCGAGCATTACGAAACAGCGGGTGATTCTGGCTGCGGTGAAAGCTCATAAGGATCGATGGACCTCACCGTTTGAAAGGAATCCGTTCGATGTTCCCATCGCCGAAAAGCTGGAATTGCTGCGGGAAGCCACCGGGGAAGCAAAGAAGAATCGCCGCGTGTTCAATTCGTTTGGCACGCTGAACTTTCACTCAGAGGACAAGTACTTCGCATCGTCGGAAGGGTCGTCGATCCAGCAGCTGATCGTGCAAAGCTTTGCGATCCTGAACGCGACGGCTGTCGATATCAGCAAAGGCCTTTCACGCAGCCGAATGTACGTTCCGCCGCCGCTGTCAATTGGCTATGAATTCGTGCCGCAAATGAATCTGAAAGAGAATGCGCAACGGATTCGGGAAGAGGTTCTGGAGCATCTGGCGGCCCCAGCGGTGAAGCCGGGCAAGAAGGACCTGGTGCTGATGCCGAGCCACTTGTTCCTCACCATTCACGAAAGCATCGGCCATTCCACGGAACTGGATCGTGCACTGGGCTATGAGGCCAACTACGCTGGGACCAGCTTTCTCACTTTGGATAAGCTTGGCAAACAGCGGATTGGAACGGACATCGTCAACATCTTTGGCGACCGCACTAGAGAGAAGGGCCTGGCCACTGTTGCCTATGACGATGACGGCGTGAAGACCACACGGTTCCCGATAATTGAGAACGGCATCTTCACGCATTACCAGACGATTCGGGACCAGGCTCACCTGATTGGCGAGAAGGAGTCACGCGGGTGTTGCTATGCCGATTCGTGGTCGAGCGTACCGTTCCAGCGGATGCCGAATGTATCGCTGGAACCTGGAAAGCCTGAAACCACGCTAGAGGATCTGATCTCAGGTGTGGATGACGGCATTCTGATTGAGGGGCGCGGCAGTTATTCCATCGACCAGCAGCGCTACAATTTCCAGTTCGGCGGCGATGCGTTCTGGGAGATCAAGGGCGGCAAGAAGACGGGCATGCTTTCGCAAGTTGCCTACCAATCCCGCACTACCGATTTCTGGCAGACTTGCGATTCCATTGCGAACAGGAGTTACTGGCAGATGTACGGATCGAATCGCGACGGCAAAGGCGAACCTCCGCAAATCAACGCCATGAGCCATGGGTGTTCCCCGGCGCGGTTCCGGCAGGTGAACGTGATTCAAACGGATTAGGATGGCATCGATGAAACGGCTATGCAATCGGAATCCGGGCCCCGCAGGTGCTGGGTGTGATCCGAGAAGCCGAGGCGGGGGCCTCGGCGCGGACCAGGGGTCCGCCGTCCTATGCTGACACGGGAACAAGCACAAAAACTGAGCGAGAAGATACTGGCGTTCTCGAAGTTTCCAGATTGCGCCGTATCCATACGCGAGAGCGGGGATGCGTTCATCCGGTTTGCAAATAACGGTGTAACTACGTCGGGATTCACCAACACCCGCAGCGTGGTCATCTCCTCCACTCGCGAGCAGAAGACCGGAACGGCGCAGATCAACGATCTGGATGACGCGGCGCTCAGGACGGCCGTGGCCCGTTCGGAAGAGCTGGCCGCGATCTCGCCGCCCAATCAGGAATACGTAGAACCCGTCGGGCCGCAGAAATACGCGGAGGCATCCAATTGGGATGAAGAGACCAGCCGCGCCCGCTCCCCAATCCTGGTGCCGCAGGTGAGGGCGGTTATCGAAGCGGCATCGTCGAAAGCATTGGTGGCGGCAGGACTGTTCAACCGCACTGCCGAGATTTCGTCCATTGCGAATAAGCGCGGCAACTTCGGCTATGAGCGCGCCACGGATGCGGAATTCAGCACGACGGTTCGTGCCGCGGACGGCAGCAGCTCCGGTTGGAGTTCGCACACCGCGGTGCGAATCGGCGAGATCAAGGGCGCGGCTTTGGCTGAACGCGCCGTGGAAAAGTGCCTGAAGTGGAAAAAGCCGGTGCGGCTGGAGCCGGGCAAATATACGGTGGTGCTGGAGCCGACGGCTGTGGGCGATCTGGTCCAGTTGCTCGGTTTCGGATTCTCCGCGCGTGCTGCCGAAGAGGGCCGTTCGTTCCTGTCAAAGAAAGGCGGCGGCACACAACTCGGTGAGAAAATGTTTTCGGAGATTGTGACGCTTCGCAGCGCACCCGACGACCGGCGTTTTCCAACCTCGCT
>JANXXV010000391.1 GCA_025350445.1 Bryobacteraceae bacterium
GAGACCGGGCCTTTTCCGTCCGATTACCTCACGGTGAATGACGCGGCGCAGCGTACCGGACGGCGCGTCAATCTGCCTTTGCCCAACTGCACGGCGCTCCCCAGCGACTGCGGTGAAATTTCGCAGATCAACCTGTTGGACGGCTTCAATCCCAATGCACGGATGTCCGTGAAGTTCTCCTCGCCTGTGAATCCGGACACCTTACGCAACGGGCTGCTGTACGTCTCGCTGGACCCGGTTCTGCCAGGCCGCTTCAACCTTGGGCCGGCGGGGCAGGTGACGGTGATCAACCAACCGGTCTGGGATCCGGCGACAAATACGGCGTACGCGAAACCGGATCAAATCCTGGAGAGCGGGCGGCGCTACCTGGTGGTGGTGACCGATGCGGTGCGCGACGTGGCCGGTGATGCCGTTGCCGCCGAGGACGGCTTCAACGTCTGCCTTGCGAAACAGATCGGCGGCGATTACTGTGCGCAACTGGCGGACGCGCTGTCGAAGGTGCGGGTCAGTCTGGGTCCAGCCAAGGTGGTTGGCGCTAGCCTGTTCACGACGACATCCGCGTCTGCCTGGTTCGAGCAGGTTCTTCCGGTGGTGGAACAGACGCCGGTCGTTTTCACTCGCACCGGTTCCACCAATACCGTGTCTTTAGCGGACGTGCAAGGGCTGATCTTGCATGAGCAGACGTCCACCGGTCCCGGGTTCACCGACTCGCCCATACCGCTTACGCCCGCACTGATCAATCAGTTTGGATTAGGGCGGTTGGCCTTTGGCTCTTTTCAGTCGCCCCAGTTCCTGACGGCGGCGTTCTCCATCCCGATCATTCCCACGCTGAGTTCGCCTTCGCCAACGCGCACCGAGGAGATCTTCTTCCATGTGTGGCTTCCGAAGTCACCCCCGCCCGCGCGCGGTTATCCGGTGATTCTGGCCGGCCACGGTTTCGGTGACAGCAGCTTTGGGGGGCCGACCGCGATTGCGACCGCTAATTCGGCGGGCTTCGCCGTGATAGGGATGAACGCCGTGGGACACGGAGGCGGTCCCAAGAGCACCATTCGGATTTTCCGGGGCGACGGGAGCGTGGCGGAGTTCCCCGCGGCGGGCCGTGGAGCCGATCTGGATGGGAACGGCAAGATCGATGATCCGGAGGGTTGCATTGTCGTCCTGTCAGGCAATCCGGTGGGGTGGCGCGACTGTCTGCGCCAGACGGTGGTGGACTATCTGCAGCTGATCCACGGAATCCGCGGCGGCCTCGACCTGGACGGCGACGGCAAAGTGGATCTGGACTCCACTTCGATTTACTACTTCGGGCAGTCGCTCGGCGGCGGCTACGGGGCTATGCTCAGCGCGGTTTCTCCTGACGTGCGCGCGGCGGTTCTGAATGTGCCCGTCGGTACGCAAACCGATGGCCGCCTGGCCCCGGGTGGAGGAGCGCCTACCCTTTACTTGGCACTGCGTCAACCGTCCCTGCTAAACAAGGGGACCGGTTATGTGGATGACCTGCCGCTGCGCTACCAGCCGGCCATGATACGCACGACTCCGGGCTCTGGCGCCATCCAGGATTTCTTCGAGAGGATGGACTGGATAGAGACGATGAGTTCGCCGGTCACGCTGGCCGAGCACATCAAGCAGGGGACCTTGCCCGGACAACCCATCAAAAAGGTGCTTTTCCAAATTGCGCTGGGAGACCAGACGGTGCCCAATCCCGCCCAATCGGCACTCATCCGGGCGGCCTACGCGTCCAGCCAGGTCTCGCTATACCGGCACGACATCGCCAGGAAAATCGATCCGGCTTTGCCCGCCAATCCGCACACGTTTCTGATCCCGCTGGGGGATCCCCTTGAGCAGGTGGTCGGCTTCGCGGCTCTCCAGCAAGGGGTCGCGTTTTTAGCATCCGGCGCGGAGATCGTCCCGGACGTAAATCCATTCGTGCGGTCGACCCTTGGGATTGGAGTGAACCTGTTTGAGACTCCGGCGTTTCTGCCGGAGCAATAGATCCGCAGCGCGGCATCGGGCTGACCCGGTAGTCCAAGACCCCGTCAGCCTCCCACATTTCCCCGACAAAGGGCTCATCGAAGTGGCCGCGTCGGCGAGCATCCCTGCGCGGCCAACACGCCTTCCCTGATGCAGAAAGTCCACATCAGCCCGGCTACGGTCAGATGCCACTCGTTTTTCCGCGGGGCTGGAGCTAAGTCTTGGTTCACTGCACCCCATGTGACGCATTTGACGATTTCTCTGAACATTTCCGCCGCCGTCGGATATAGTCTGCCGGATGGGTCTGTTTCTTACGCGCCAACGTCCGCATCGTCTCTTGCCGAGGGCTTATCTCCAGACTGCCTAAGTGGAGTTTTGGAACTGTAGCGACAGGCAGCCCCGAAGAAATTCTTTCAGCAACTCGAAGAAGAACTAGCCAGTCGGCTCCGGAATCGATAGATTTCGACAAGCTGGGTATGTGCTTCACTCAGGTAATTGCTATGGCAGCAGATCGGGTGGGGCGGTCCCCCTGGACTGCGCGGGACGCCGTCGTCCCGCTGCCGGAAGCGGGACGACGGTTCAATGCGTCAGCCACACAAAATGCTACGAGACTGTACCCCACCGACTCAAGCACATACCCAGCTTCGACAAATCTTCTTCGCGAGTAACTTCACGATCTCTGAATGCCTCGGAATGATCTCCGCTTGGCCCGTCTCCGGACTCTCCCACAGCGAGTGTTCTTTGCCCTCCCGCCGCAGAACACAACCATGGTGGCGGAGGTGGCGCAGCAGCCGCTAGCGTTTCATCCAACTACGACTAATTCCCGCTGCGCATCCGATGGCATCGAGCGCAGGGAGTCCTTGCCCCTGTGTCAAGAATCAGGGCCATGGCCTCTCTCAGGTTCGCCGGGCACTCCTCCCGAGTTCTGCCTTGCCGTTCGCGCCGGGCACCTCGGCGCAGTATGCGATGTGCCAATCGCCTGCCCGCTCCACAATAGCTGTGAACTCGTTGCGCAAATACCCCTGATTTTAGCTCCCAGGGTGGTGGCGCGCCGTCACGGACCACCACCGTTTTT
>JANXXV010000441.1 GCA_025350445.1 Bryobacteraceae bacterium
CTTCTGATAAAGATAAGGGAAGTAACCCTCGCCCCAGGCCGCGATCATATAACTGTCGGTGTAACGATTCCGCTGATAAGCTTTTCCTTTTCCGAACAAACCGGCCTTTTCCTGTTCCTGAATCTGCTGCCGTAGCGCAACCGGCATGGCTGCCAGTTGTTTCTGAAAGACGGCGTTCATCTTCCTGGTGCTGTGAAACGTGCTGCATAGAACCAGATGGGTCAGATGCTGTTGGTACTTCAACGCATAGGCCTGCGCCAGCACGCCGCCGTAGGAATGGCCAAGCAGCGCCACCTTTCCCAGACCCAGTCCCGTGCGGACAGCCTCCACATCCTCCACCATCGCCTCCACTGTGTAGCCGGCCGGGTTCTCCAGCTTTTCCGATTTGCCCGAGCCTCGCTCATCAATGAATATCAGCCGGTTCCGGCGGGCGAGAGGGATCAGATGCGGCAGAAAATAATCGTGTGAGGCGCCGGGGCCGCCATGCACAATCAAAAGCGGCGGACCCTGCCCGAAAGCCTTGTAGTAAAGGAGCACTCCATTCGCGTCCAGATAGCCCTCTTCTATAGGATAAGGCGCGGGATAGCCGGCGGCGACGGCGAACGGCGCGGCGACAGACGATAGAAGAAACAGAATCGGCCACATGATCTAACAGTCTACTTGCTTACGGGGTGGCACCGCGCTACAGTGATGACCTGGGGAGGGTTCATGGCATTCTGTCCAAGTTGCGGTGCATCCGTTGAAGGTCGATTTTGCGCTAAATGTGGAACTTCGGTGGGAGCTGCGCCACCACCTGGTCCACCACCTGGTCCACCACCCGGGTATCAACAACCGGAACCACAACCTGGGTATCAACAACCGGGACCTCAGCCCGGAGCGCAGCAATACTCCGCTCCTCCGAGCGCGGGCGGAATGTCCGATAACCTGGCGGGCGCTCTATGCTACGCCATCGGGCTCATCACCGGCGTGCTGTTCCTCGTGCTCGCTCCGTACAATCAGAGCAAGTTCGTCCGGTTCCACGCATTCCAGTCCATCTTCTTCCACGTGGGATGGATCGCATACTGGATCGGCCTGACCATCGTCAGTATCGCCATGCCGTTCGCGCTTCACATCCTGATCAGCCTGCTTTCTATTCTGATTGGTCTGGGCGGGTTTGCCTGCTGGTTGTTGCTGATGTTCAAGGCCTATAACAACGAGCGCTTCAAGCTGCCGATCATCGGCGACCTGGCTGAAAAACAGTCGTAATCGGACGGCTGCCGCATGCGTCTTATGCACTTGCGGCTCATCTTCACTTGTCTCATGACCGCGGCCTTGGGGTGTGCCCAAGGCCCGCGCATCGGCACCATCGACTTTTACGGACTTCGCAAGGTTACTGAACCCAAAGTGCGAAAGGCGCTGGCGGTTTCCGAGGGTAGTGCGTTGCCATTCTCGAAAGGCGAGGTCGAAGAACGAATCGAAAAGGTGCCCGGCGTTGTGGAAGCGCACCTTGAAGCTGCCTGCTGCGACGATGCCGGAAAGGCCATCCTCTACGTCGGAATTGAGGAGAAAGGCGCCGGTCACTTCAACTACCGCCCGCGACCTACCGGCGACGCCATTCTGCCGGCGGAGATTGTTCCCGTTTACGCCCAGTTTCTTGGAGCCGTAGCGGCAGCTAGCCGAACCGGCCGCGTCGCCGAGGATCTTACGAACGGCCACTCCCTGATGTCGGACCCCGATGTCCGTGAGCTGCAAGAGCAGTTTGCCGGCTTCGCCGCAAAGTACACCGAGGATCTTCGTAAGGTGCTCCGAACGGGCTTGAATGAAGAGCAGAGGGCAATTGCCGCGTACGTCATCGGATACGTGCCGAAGAAAGAGAATGTGGTTGCGGATTTGCAATACGCTCTCCAGGATCCGGACGACACCGTCCGCAATAACGCCATGCGCAGTCTGGCGGCGTTCGCCGTCCTGCAACGCAAGCAGCCCGATTCGGAGATCAAAATATCGCCGACCTGGTTCATCGAGATGCTGAACTCCATCATCTGGGGCGACCGGAACAACGCTGCTGTCGCTCTGGTAACTCTGACCGACGCACGCGATGAAAAGATCATGGAGCAACTTCGGGAACGCGCTATGCCGGCGTTGGCAGAGATGGCGGCCTGGAAGCATCTGCCGCATGCGCTGCCGGCCTACATCCTGCTGGGCCGCGCCGGCGGTATGAAAGAAGAAGCGCTTCAGGAGGCCTGGAGCAAAGGCCAACGCACCGCGGTAATCAAGAAGCTAACGGGCGCCAAGTGATTTAAGATGGGCGATCAACGCGGCGGGATCGTCGGTGATAATCGCGTCTACTTTGGCATCGATCAACATGTCCCAGTCCTTCGCGGTATTGGCAGTCCAGGGCACAATCTGCAATCCGGCCCGATGCGCCGCCGCCACCAGATCCTTGTTCACCAGCGTGTAGTAGGGCGAAACGATTTGCGCACCAGCTTCGCGCGCGATCTCCACAAAGTCTTTCGGCGCGCCCGCATACAAAGCCGATAGCCGTATTTCCGGCGCCAGTTTTTTCATTGCGTGCAGTGTGCGGAAATCGAACGATTGCACAATGACGCGCGATTCCAGGTGATGCTTGCGTATCTCCGTCAGCATCATGCGTGCAAATTCCTCGGGTGCGGGCGTGTACTCCGGCTTGTCGCGGAAGATCTTCGTCTCGATATTCAACTGCACTTTGGAAGGCGCGGCCAGCGTGAGCACTTCGTCCAGCGTAGGTATCCGCGTTCCCGGCACCGGCTGTTGTTTGGGAAAGCCCGGGTTTTTTAAGCCGCCGCAATCGTACTTGCGCAGCTCCTGTAAGGTTAGCTCGCGGATCACGGCGTTTGGCTTCGGTCCGGAACAGATAGCAGGCAGAAGCGTGGGATCGTGGGAGACCACCAACACGTCGTCCTTCGTCACCGCGACGTCCAGTTCCAGTACGTCCGCTCCGGCTTGAATCGCGTATTCAAACGCGGGCAGAGTGTTTTCCGGCCGCATGGCGCGCGCGCCGCGGTGCCCGTGAACCAAAATCTTTGAAGCCGCGGAAGCCGCATCCGTGATGCTCATCGTCAAAAGAATCGCCACTCCCCATCTTGCAATCATGCTTCTTCAGGATATATTGGAATCGATTACGAACATATGAATCCCGTCACCCGCAGAGACTTCACCAAGGCGGCCGGCATCGCCACCGCACTGAGCTATTCGCGGATTTTCGGCGCGAACGAACGCATCCGGATGGGGTACGCCGGACTCGGCAACCGCGGCGATCAGGTCCACGACGGATTCCTGGAACACGGCGATGCGCAAACTGTTGCCATCTGCGATCTGCGGGAAGACTACCTGGACTTCGCCGCTAAGAAATCGCGCGGGGCACCGAAGCGCTACACGGATTACAAAAAGCTACTGGAAGACAAGGACGTGGATGCGGTGATGATCGCGACGCCGGACCACTGGCATGCGCTGATGTTCGTCGACGCCTGCCATGCGGGTAAGGACGTCTACGT
>JANXXV010000495.1 GCA_025350445.1 Bryobacteraceae bacterium
GAGACAGATTTGAATATGGATCCGGTCCCCATCCAACTCAAAGGGGACGACGGTCCACTCGAAAGTGCCCACGGTTCTCGATGCGAAGTTCCGGCCAAAAATGACGGTTGGAATGCTCAATCCCATTGGCCCCAGATCTACTTCCAGCAATGTCTTCACATTACCGATGATCATGTTCGTGATTTCGGCGATTGCGTCCAGTACGTCTTCGTTGACGGCGGTGTATTCCGCCATCAGGAACTGGGAGGATATCTTGCAGGCAAACGCCGAGGTGCAGGAAACGCTACCCGTTCCAACCCAGCTTCCAGCCAGGCCGACAAAAGAGTGAATACCGTCGCCAGCCGGCGGGGAAGCGGTATCTACGTAGGCATCGCATTGTCCAAGCTCGCTGCCGAGCATGGTTGAAAACACTTCATTCGTCGCGTCACGGACGATTTTGACTAGATGATCGTGATCTGGAATCATTGCATTAATGCACCACGGCCCTAGATCAGGCCAGTGAGCTTCTCCTTGATTTGTTCGGCTGTAAATGGCTTACGAACGTATCCGGAAGCGCCCAACTGAACCGCTTCCATCACCTTGTTCTGGCTACCCTCGGTTGTGATCATCACGATCGGCACGTGCTGCCATTCCGGAATCGCCCGCACTTGGGTCAGAAACTGGAGTCCGTCCATGTTCGGCATGTTGATATCGGAAAGAATCAACCCCACCGTAGTTCTGATCTTCAGTGCCGCAAGGGCTTCAATGCCGTCACCCGCTTCAAAAACCTCACCAATCGGAACTTCCGCCTGGCGCAGTACGCGCTGCAGAATTTTGCGAATAGCAGCTGAATCGTCAACAATTAATACGTCCAAGGAACCGGGGCCTCCTTACCCTCACTAAGAAATCTTATCGGTTGGAGAGGCGCGGTCTTTAAGAAGCTAACCGAGCCGGGCAATGACGGCTTCGGTCACCTGCTGCGTGCCGCCGGCGCCGCCGAGATCGGGTGTACGCACGGTTCCTTCGGCCAGGACGGTCGCCACTGCTCTCTCAATGGACCTGGCCGCTTCAGGCTCCTCCAGGTGATCGAGCATCATGAAGGCGGAAATGATCGCTGCCAGAGGATTGACGATTCCCTTTCCGGCAATATCCGGAGCAGACCCGTGCACGGGCTCAAACATCGACGGGTAACGGCGCCGCGGATCAAGATTGGCGCTGGCGGCAAGTCCAATGCTTCCGGTAACGATGGCGGAAATGTCGCTGAGGATATCGCCGAACAGATTCGAGGCCACCACCACATCGAAGCTCTCCGGACGCCGGATAAAGTTCATGGCGGCGGCATCCACCAGCATCGATTCGGTTTCAATTGACGGAAACTCCTCGGCCACTTCCTTGCATACGCGGTCCCAGAGAACCATGCTGAATCCCTGGGCGTTGGACTTAGTGATGGACGTCAGTTTGCGCTTCTTGTCGCGGCGCGCGGCGAGTTCGAAGGCGAACCGGATTATGCGTTCGCAGCCGTGGCGCGTAAACACCGAGGTCTGAATGGCCACTTCCTCCGGTCTGTGGTGGTGAACAAAGCCGCCCACCTGCGCGTACTCCCCTTCGGTGTTCTCGCGAACCACCACCATGGAGATGTCGCCGCCCTTTTTGCCTGCCAGCGGGCTCTGGACACCGGGAAAAAGGAAGCCGGCCGCACGTTGGCGTATTGATCGAAGGTGCGCCGGATGGGCAGCAGCAGCCCGTTCAAGGTGATGTTATCCGGGATGTCGGTATGGCCGATGGCACCCAGCAGAATGGCGGAGTGCGGGCGCAGCAGATCCAGTCCGTTCACCGGCATCATGCGGCCGTGGTGGAAGTAGTAGTCCGACCCCCAATCGAAGTCCGCGAACGCAAACTCGATGGAGGCCTTGCGCCCGGCGGCCACCAATACCTGCTTGGCGGCTGGTATCACTTCGTGGCCTACGCCGTCCCCGGCGATAACCGCGATTGCGAAGTTCTTCATGATAGGATTCCGAAAGGATTTGATAATACCATTGACTATGAATGAAACGGAACCAAGCTTAATTCTCTCCGGAAAAACGGCGCTGATCGCCGGCGCCAGCCGCGGCATCGGACTGGCGATTGCCAAACAGACTGCGGCTGCTGGAGCACATACGATCCTCGCTTCGCGAAATATCGCCGAGCTAACCAAACAAGCGGATGCCTTGAACGCCGCCGGCTACAGCGCCGAGGCGCGCGTGCTCGACATGAGCGACCGCGATGCCATCCTGAAATTCGCGGCCGGACTGCCTGACATTGATATTCTGGTAAATGTAGCCGGCACCAATGTCCGCAAGCGATTTGAAGAGTACACGGTTGCTCAGTACGAAAACATCATGAACACCAACTTGCACGGCATTGTGACGCTGACGCAGGGCGTTGGTTCAAAGATGGTGAAGCGAGGGGCGGGCGGCAAGATTGTGATGATCGGCAGTCTGATGTCGCTTCTCGGGCTGCCCTACCTGACCGTGTATGCGATGACGAAGGCGGCAATCGCCGGCCTGACGCGCGCGCTGGCAGCGGAGTGGGGGCGTTTCGACATTCAGGTGAACTGCATTGCACCAGGGTTTATCATCACCGATCTGAACCGCGACATGTGGCAGAAGGCGGAGATGAAAGATTGGCTCGCCGGAGCGCAGGCATCGCCGCGAACCGGGGTGCCCGACGACATCGCGCCGCTTTCGGTATTCCTGAGCGGGCCCGGATCGGGATACATCACCGGCCAGGTGATAGCGGTGGATGGTGGTTATACGACCACTGCCAAATGGCCTTTCGAACCCTAATTCTGCTGCTGGTCCCGTTGGCGGCGCTGTTGGCCGAAGAGCGCGTGGAGTTCGTCTGCCCGATGGATCGCGACGTGCGGACGCAGGGTCCGGGCAAGTGTCCGAAGTGCGGCATGGCGCTGGTAGCGGGATTGCCCGATCCGCAAGAGTATCCAGTGAACCTGCAAATGGACCGGGACGGGCTAATGACGTTCCGGGTGCTGGAACCGAAGACGGGCAAGCTTGTCCCGCACTTTCTGGAAGTTCATGAAAAGCTCTTCCACTTGTTCCTGGTGAGCAAGGACCTGCGCTACTTCGCGCACGAACATCCGGCGATGCAGCCCGACGGGAGCTTCACGTTTGCGTCGAAGCTTCCCGGCGGCGGGCAATACCGGCTGCTGTGCGACTTCTACCCGGAAGGTGGAACGCCACAGCTTGTGGCGAGGAGCATTATTCTGCCTGGTGAGCCGCTGCCAGCGCCGGCCCGCGACCCGAACAACATGGCAGCGTCTTTGGTGACCGACCCGGTGAAACCGATCGCCGGGATAAAGACGATGTTGTTTTTCAAGCTCGATCCGGCGGATGGATTACAGCCATTTCTGGGCGCGTGGGGACACATGCTGGCGGTGAGTTCCGACATGATCGATATGATTCACGGGCATCCCGCCTTCGGCGAAGGCGGCCCGACTATTCAGTTCAACGTAATCTTTCCGCGGGCTGGCAATTACAAGTTGTGGGTGCAGTTTCAACGGCTGGGTGTAGTGAACACGGTGGAGTTCAACGTGCCGGTTTCGACGCTGCAGTGATCAGCTCAATATCGACAGGCCTGGTCATCTCGATTACCGTTCCTTTTGGAAGCTGGATCGGTGTGCGGTAAACGAAGGTGTGTCTCCACTCGGGCTTGTAGTTGTAGAGCCAGAGCAGCGGCTCAATTGTGCCGTCAGGGCGGCGCGCGGTGATTTGCACGTCCGCTGATGCCAAGGTTGGGCGGATGGCTGCCAGCGTAACAGGTGCTTTCAGGGCAAACGTTCCATGAAGCGGGATGCCTGGCGTGGTCTGCCGGGAACTGCGGCGAATGGTGGGCCGGGCAGGCAGAAAGTTGGGGTCGCCTTCGGGCGCGCCGCCTTCCACCCACTCGGCAATGAGGGTTATTTCCTCTTGCGATAGGCTGATGTCGTTCTTAAAATCACCGAAGCCCTTGACGCTTCCCCACGGCGGCATGCGGCGTTCCAGGACTTCTTCCTTGATTGCCTTTGCCCAGGGGCGGGCCTGTTGATAGGTGGCAAACGAGATGTCCCCGGTGTGGCAGGAGATGCACCTGGCGTTCACGATCCTTGAGATCTCTTTCGACCATGTGATCTTGGTGGTGATCACGTCGTGCGCTTGGAGGCAGGGCACGAGCATCAGGAGTGAGAGCGAAAGCGCGACCAGGGGGTCGCGCGCAGACGCGGGCGTCTGCCCCACCTTGCTTTGGGCAAAGCTTTGAGCATTGCTTTGGGCAATGCTTTGGGCAAAGCTTTGGGCATTGCCTTGGGCAATGCTTTGGGCCTTGCTTGGGGCAATGCTTTGGGCAATGCTTCGCATGGTTCAGGATTTGTCTCAGTCGGCGGATTTTACGGGCTTCTTGGTGAAGAAGGTTTTCTTGTCCATCTTCGCGTCTATGGCTACGTCGATGAAGCCGATCATCATCTCTTCCCAGCTTTGCTCGCCGAATTTCACCGTTGCCTTCGGGTCGGGATTGTAGGGGTTGTTCGGCGAATTGTCGAAGTATCCGGCGATTTCGATCTTCGCGCCTTCCTGCAATAGAAGAGGCTTTTCCAGGCGATAGGTTAGCTGCCAGTTGAAGTTGTAGTTGTCGATCTTGAGCAGTGTTTCCTGCTCGCCGCCGGGCTGGGTGACCTTGTACTCGAAGGCCCTGCCGCGGAGGTGCATGTGCGGGAAGAAGCTGAGCAGCGTGCTGCTGTTGGGGAGCGTGACGGTAAAAGGCACGCGGTAATTCGGATCGCCGGGAGGAATGGCGAACTTGTCGGTTCCCAGGCCAAGGGTCATGACGCGCTCGGCGGGCGGTTCCTTCGCGAAGACTACACCGACACGGGATTGGTCTTCGCCTGCTTTTCCGTTGGCGGTGTAGTGTAGCTGGAACACCAGGTCGGAGCCCGCTTTGATCAGCTTGG
>JANXXV010000528.1 GCA_025350445.1 Bryobacteraceae bacterium
AAGGGTAAGCAGTTCGACGTTGCGGTGGCGGCGTTCAACAAAGCCGCGGAAATGGACCCGAAGCAGAATGTGATCTGGGGGAATCTGGCGGAGACGTATTCGGAATTGGCGAAGACCAAGACCGGTGCCGAGAAAGACGCCATGTTGAACAAAGCTACCGAAGCCTATCAGAAGGCGATTGAACTGCAACCAGCCGATGCCAGCTACCATAACAACTATGCGTTGGCGCTGGCGCGGCTGAATAAGTTCCCCGAGATGCAGGCGGAGTTGAACAAGGCGGTGGAACTGGATGCGCCGAACGCGGGACGCTACTACTACAACATGGGCGCGGTGCTGGTGAATGCGAATCAGCTTGTGCCGGCTTGCGAGGCATTCGATAAAGCGATTGCGGCGGATGCGAACTACGCCGATGCGCACTATCAGAAGGCGATGTGCCTGACGGCGAAGGCGACCATCAGCGCCGACGGAAAAACAAACTTTCCCGAGGGTACGGAAAAAGAATTCCAGAAGTATCTGGAATTGAAGCCGGACGGGGGATTCGCGGAATCTTCCAAGGGCATGCTGCAGGCGATGGGGGCTAAGATCGACACGGAATACCGGAATCCAAATGCACCGGCGCCGAAGAAAGCCGCGCCGGCGAAGAAGAAGTAGATCACTCTGGTCTGGCTTGAGGGACGGCCCGGCTGACGGGCCGCCCCTCCTTCTTGTGACGGGCACCCTTCCTCATGTTTCGCTTCCTTTTTTATCTTATTACGACCGTTATTCTGATTTCCGTTGTCAGGATGGTGGCTGGGGTTGTGATGAAAGGCTTGGGCGCCTGGTTTGAACCTGCGCGCGCGGCGCCGGCCGCTTCGGTCCCTGTGGGCGGCGAGCTGAAAAAAGACCCGGTTTGCGGCACTTTTGTTTCCGCGGCGACATCGGTAAAGAAGACCGCGGGCGGGGCGGTGGTCCATTTCTGCTCGGTGGAGTGCCGCGACAAATTTCGTGGGTAACGTTTAAAACAATTCCGATGAAACTTTGCGATCTGGCGGATGCCCTTGGATGTGCCCTTCACGGGGATAGCGGCCTTGAAATTTCGGGGGTTGCCGGGATGGACCAGGCGGGGCCGGGACAGATTACGTTTCTGGCTAATCCGAAGTACGCACCCAAGGTGAAGAGCACCCGTGCGGCGGCGATTCTGGTTTCGAGCCCGCTGCCGGATCTGCCGATCGCGACACTGATTTCCGCCAATCCGTATTTGGATTTTGCGCGGACGCTGGCGTTGTTTTACCAGCCGCCTGTGCCGCCGGCCGGCATTCATCCGCTGGCATTCGTGGATGCTACGGCGGAGGTGGGCGGGAATGCTTCGATTGGCCCTTTCGCGGTTGTGGGAGCGCGGGTGAAGCTGGGGCGCAATGCGGTATTGCATCCACACGCGGTGATCTACGAAGGGGCGGAGATCGGCGACGATTTTCTGGCTCATTCACACACGTCGGTGCGGGAGTTTTGCCGCATTGGCAACCGCGTGATCCTGCAAAATGGAGTTGTCGTTGGCGGCGATGGCTATGGGTTCGCCAAGCGGAAAGATGGGTCGCATCAGAAGATCGTGCAGTCGGGCATTACGGTGCTGGAAGACGATGTTGAGATCCAGACGCTGAGTTCGGTAGACCGGGCCACGATGGGCGAGACGCGGGTGAAACGCGGGGCTAAGATCGACAGCTTGGTGCAGGTTGGGCACGCGTCGGTGGTGGGGGAAGACAACATCATTTGCGCGCAGACGGGCTTGGCGGGCAGCTCAATTCTGGAACGCAATGTATTGCTCGCGGGGCAGGTGGGTGTTTCCGGGCATCTTACGATTCACGACAACGTGATTGTGTATGCGCAGAGCGGGGTTGGCGGAGACGTGGCGGCGGGCTCGATCATTTCCGGCAGCCCGGCGTTCGACAACAAAGATTGGCTGCGGGCGATCACGGCATTCCAGAAATTGCCGGATTTGTTGAAGACAGTGCGACAATTGCAAAAGCGCGTGCAGGAACTGGAATCCGCGCCGCCGGAGTAAAAGCCCAGTGTCCGACTTCGCCGAAAACCACCATCGCGTTCCTGTCGCCTATAAGAACGAGGAGTTCGTGGATAGCCCGGATGCGCGGGTGATCCGGATACTGTCTGAATACCTGCAACCGCTGTCGCAATTCCAAGGCGAGAAGGTGCAGGACACCATCGTGTTCTTCGGGTCCGCGCGGATCCAGGAAGACGGGCCGCTGGGGCGCTATTACAATGATGCGCGGGAGCTGGCGCGATTGTTCACGTTGTGGTCCGACGCGCTGCCTGACAATACGCGGCGGTTCGTGGTGTGTACCGGCGGAGGGCCGGGCATCATGGAGGCGGCCAACCGCGGGGCGAGCGATGCGAACGGGAAGACGATTGGGCTGAATATCGGACTGCCGTTTGAGCAGTGGCCGAACCCTTATATTACGCCGGATTTGTCGTTTGAATTTCATTACTTCTTCATGCGGAAGTTCTGGTTCGCCTATCTGGCGAAAGCTTTGGTTATTTTTCCCGGGGGCTTCGGAACGCTGGATGAGCTGATGGAAATTTTGACGCTGGCGCAGACGCAGAAGCTGGAGAACAAGATTGTCACAGTGCTGTATGGTCCGGAGTTTTGGAAGGAAGTGATCAACTTCGACGCGATGGTTAAACATGGCGTGATCGGCGCGGAAGACCTTGACCTTTTTGCGTTTGCGGACGATCCGCAGAGTGCATTGAAGCTGCTGCAGGATGGATTGACGAAGTATTATCTGCAACCGGAAGGGCAATTCGCGGAGCCGCCTGGGCAAACGCCATCCATCGCCAAGTCGCGGATTTAGTTTCATGTCATGAAACGACCTCTCCAACCGTTTCTTCACGGCCGCGGCTCTGATTGTGCGGCGGAAGCATGAAGGTTCGCATTGGCCGGGTTGAGATTGCATTCGCGATTCTGCTTGCGGTTTACCTCGCGTTTACGTTTCTTGCGACGGGAACTTTCTGGCTGACACTGTTGCGTTATTTGACGATCGTGCTTGGAGCTTGGGCGGCGATACGAATTTCGCGCGACGTGGTCCGGAAATCGATCTGGCGATTGCGGAACCGCTTGATGGTGGCGTACTTTTTCATCGCGGTAGTGCCGATTATCCTGATCACGACGCTGTTGGGACTAGGCGCCTATCTTGTGGCGGGGCAGTTGTCGACCTACCTGGTGACGTCCGAGTTAGACCGGCGCATTGGAGTTTTACGATCGACGGCGGAGTTTCTGCTGCGGGGCGATTCCAAGCGCGATGAGTGGGTGAGCGGCGTGGGGCCCTATTTGCAAGCGCGGTATCCGGGTGTGGAGATCACCGTGCAGGGTGATCAGCCGTGGCAGTTCCCGGCCAAGGTGGCCATTGACCCGCCGAAGGCGGACTGGCCGGAGAACACGGGCCTCGTGATCAAGGACGGACTGCTTTCCGGGTGGACACGTCTTGCGAGGGAAGGCCGCACCATTTCGGTCACGTTCCCCATCACTCGTGAATTTCTTGGTGAGCTTGCGCCGGGGCTTGGCGAAACCAACATTTTGGATGGACTGAAGCCTTCCCGCGCGAGTCTGCTGCATCCGTCGCCGCTGCGGATCACTTCCCGAAATCGCATCCCGCCGGCGATAAACGCGCTGGACGTTACTATTTTGTCGATTGTAAAAGTGCCGCTGGCGGACTGGAATTCGGCAGGCGGGCAGAGAGAAGGGGCGATCGTCGTTCTGACGCGTCCCTCCGCGCTGTTGCGCCAGGTTTTCAGCCAAAAGATTGCGTGGGCGGAGGATTTGGTTCCGTTCCTTTTCTACTCCGTTGCCATTCTATTTCTGATAGCGGAACTAATGGCGTTGAAGGTGGGAATCTCCATTACGCAGACCATCACCGGAGCTATTCACGATCTGGACGAGGGTACGCAGAAAGTGACGAAGGGTGATTTTTCGCATCGCATTCCGGCGCATGGAGCCGATCAACTGGGGGGGCTGGCTGTCTCGTTCAATCAGATGACCGGGAACCTGCAGCGGCTGCTAGAGGTAGAGAAAGAGCGGACGCGGCTGCACGGCGAACTGGCTATTGCGCGCGAGGTGCAGAATCAGCTCTACCCGAGATTAGTGCCGAAGATGCAGTCGCTGTGCCTGACGGCGCATTGCGATCCGGCGCGGCTTGTTTCGGGCGATTATTACGACTATCAGCAGTTGCACGATACCAAGATTGCAATTGCGGTTGGCGACGTTTGCGGCAAGGGAATCTCCGCGGCGCTGTTAATGGCTACAATTCAGTCGTCGTTCCGCATGCTGCTGCGAATGTCGCCGGATTGTTCCACGTCCATGCTGGTTTCGCAGATGAACAAGCAGTTGCATGCGCACACATCGCCGGAAAAGTTCGCAACGTTTTTCTTTGGCGTGTACGATGAGCCGACGGCCACGCTCACCTATACGAACGCGGGGCACTTGCCGCCGATTCATGTTCATAACGGGGGCGCCACGCGGCTGGAGGTGAACGGCATGGTGGTGGGTGCGTTCGATTTCGCGACCTATGACGAGAGCCGGGTGAGCCTGGCGCCGGCGGATCTGCTGGTGTTTTTCACCGATGGCATCAGCGAGCCGGAGAACGAATATGGGGAGATGTTTGGAGAAGACCGGCTGACGGAGCTGGCCGTCATGAACGCGCATCTGGAGGATGCCAAGCTGGCGGAGATGATCATCGACGCGGTGAAGAGTTGGACCGGCGGCGGAGAGTTGCAAGACGATATGACGCTGCTGTTGATGCGGAGGCGTTGAGGGCCGATGCAGCATATTAAAGCACGGCTGCTGCGGGTCTTGCTGGCGATCGCCGTGGTGCTGGCGTTGGGTACGGTGGGCTTCGTGGCGATTGCCGACTACCCGGTGTTCGACGCCTTTTACATGACTTTGATGACGATTACGACGGTGGGCTATGCGGAGATCCATCCGCTGGCGCGCGCGGGCCGGGTGTTCAATTCGTTCGTGATCTTCTTTGGCGTAAGTATTATGTTTCTGGCCGTGGGCGCCACTACGCAGACGATTATCGAGTTGGAGCTGAGCCAGTATTTTTTGAAACGCCGGGTGAGGCGAATGATTGACAAACTAGACGACCATTTCATTATTTGCGGATTCGGACGGGTTGGCCGCGGAGCGGCGAATGAGCTGCAGCGGGCTGGGGTGCCATTTATCGTGATCGACAATCATGACGATATGGTGGAGCGGGCGATGAAGTCCGGGATGCTGGCGGTGCTGGGCGATGCATCGCGCGATGAGAATTTGCGGGACTTGGGGATTTCACGCGCGAAGGGACTGATTGCGGCGCTGGCGACGGATGCGGATAATTTGTTCCTCATTCTGTCGGCGAAGGGTTTGAATCCAAGGCTGATCATTTCGGCGCGCGTTAGCGAGGAAGGGTCGGAGCAGAAGTTCCGGCGTGCCGGAGCGGATTCGGTATTCGCACCGTACGACATCACCGGGACACGTCTGGCGCAGGCGATTCTGCGGCCGCACGTGGCTACGTTTCTGGATTTCACTACGATGGGGATGGGGCTGAATGTCAGTATCGAACAGGTCCGTGTCTCGGAGGGGAGTGAATGTGTTGCGAAATCGTTGGGAGAGATTCAACTGCGGCGGCAGGTGGGCGTGATTGTGCTCGCCATCCGGAAGGCCGGAGGAACCATGCTGTTTAATCCGGACGCCGATGCGGAGATTGTGGCCGGCGATTTCCTGATTGCCATGGGCGATGCGGCGCAACTGCGGCAGTTGGAAGGAATGCTGGCGGAGGCGCGCTGATGAAAGTATTGACCGCGGCACAGATGCAGGAGGTGGACCGGCGCACGATAGAGCTGGGGATTGCAGAGCCGGCGTTGATGGAGAATGCCGCGGCGCGTGTGGTGGAGCTGATGGCGGAACGGTTCGCGCCACTCGGTGAGCATCGGATTGTGGTGCTGTGCGGCAAGGGTAACAACGGCGGCGATGGGTTGGTGATCGCGCGGCAATTGCGAATGCGGTTTGCGCCCCGGGAGGTCCATGTGGTCCGCGTGGAGCCGGCCGATGAGATCACCGGCGCCATGCGTAACGCCACCATTGTGGTGGATGCGTTGTTGGGGACTGGGCTTCGCGGAGGCGCGCGGGGACGGACGCTGGATTTAATCCGCGAGATCAATACGGGCTTTCCGCTTGCGCGTGTGGTGGCGGTGGATATTCCTTCCGGGATGGCAAGCGATTGCGGCGTTAGCGAGGGCGAGTTTGCGCGCGCGGACTACACGGTGACGTTCACGGCGCTGAAGGTGGCTCATGCGCTGGCGCCGAATTGCGACCGCATGGGCGAGGTTCGCGTGGGGCCGATTGGCAGCCCTTCCGAGCTATACGATGCCGTTACGTTACACGTTACCGAGCCTGCGGATTTTCGCGATCTGCTGCAGCCGAGGCCGAAGGAATCAAACAAGGGAAGTTACGGGCATGTGCTGGTAGTGGGCGGGGCGCACGGCAAATATGGCGCGGCCGAGATGACTGGTTTGTCGGCACTGCGCGCGGGCGCCGGCTTGGTTACGGTGGCTTCTTCCGCGCCTGCTTTGCGGACTTTGGAATTGATGACCGAAGCGTTGCCGCGGAGCATCGAAGCCTTCGAGAAGACGACTGCACGGAAGACTGTGGTTGCGCTTGGGCCGGGTTTAGGCGATGACGCTGAAATGGTTGCGCTGGCGCGGCGGTGCTTTGCGGAATCGTTGCTGCCGATGGTTGTGGACGCGGACGGTTTAAATGCTTTGGCTGGATCGGAATGGCATGGTGGCGGGCCGTTTCGTGTGATTACGCCGCATCCCGGCGAGATGTCGCGGTTGTGTGGTTTGCCGGTGCCCGAGATACAGGCGGATCGGTTGGGGGCGGCACGGAACATGGCGGCTGCGCGTGGAGTGGTGGTGGTGCTGAAGGGTAATCGGACGATTGTGGCATTTCCCGGCGGGCGGGCCTGGGTGAATCCTACCGGGTCCCCTGGAATGGCCACTGGCGGAACCGGCGATATACTTACGGGCTTGGTGGCGGGCCTGCTGGCGCAGCACCCGGACAGGCAGGAGGCGGCAGTTTTGGCGGCGGTCTATCTGCACGGG
>JANXXV010000546.1 GCA_025350445.1 Bryobacteraceae bacterium
CTAAAAGTAGTGGACACCACTTACAACTGGCCCGATAAAAACCTCCGGACTCTACTCATCAGACTTCAAGCTCAGGCTGGATTGGCGAATGAGGCCAGATTCCGAGGACTCGATGAATACTTGCGACAACACTATTTATAATTTCGGTGGGCCGTTTGACGACGTAACCTCTCAATGTTCCTAGCTGCGATTACTACCGGAAGCTTTGGGCGGCTGCTTGCCGGGGTCTTTTCGCCATGGAGAGTTGCTCCTCATCGGCGAGATCCTGTTCATGATCCATCAATGCTTGGAGTTCTTCATTGGGCAGAGGCTTCCGCGCCCAGTGGCGAACGTGAAAAACTTGCACCGAACCGCTGGGTTCCGTCTTTTGGTGGATCTTGAAATAAATCTTGTAAGCCCGGTTCTTTCGGCCATGAAGGAGAAGCCGGACCTCGTCTCCCAACTCCTCGGCCTCAGGTGCCAAAGGGCAACGTCCTGTTATCTCTTTGAGCGTCTCAATTGCGCCGATGATTGCCCCAAACTACTTTCGAGCCGTATCGATGCCGGCCTGGCGCTTGAGGAAGCCTGTGATCGTGTCGAGGTCCCCGAACGCCTCATCGGTGATCAGAACCTCAAAGGCCATGCTTCGCCCGAAGCTTCGCAGCGGCGGCGTCCAGAGAAATCATTCGCCCTTCTTCAGCGTCTTTCTTGCCCCGGCGGATCGCCGCAACGGTCTCAGCATGTTCTAAGCGTTCGAGAAGCAGTTGATAGCTCTCAGCGTCCTGGACGACCAGCGCAGCTCTGCCGTTCACTGTAAGCACGAGCGGAGTTTTATGCTCTGTGAGCCGGGCAACGTAGTCCTTAATGTTGCGCTGGAACTCCGTCACGGAGCGAACTTCTCTCAGGTCGATCATGCTTACAGGCTATCATGCTTAAAGCGGATAATTACACGCTACCATAGTGATGCGGAAGGCCGTCCGCCTTAGCAGGAATCGTAAGTGAGAGGAGAAGTAATCGGAAGCCACCATGACCACCGTCACCATATCGCTACCCGAATCCCTGAAGACATTCATTGATGAACAGCTTGCGACCAAGGGATACGGCAATGTCAGCGAGTATTTCCGATCACTGCTTCGCGCTGCGCAGGAGCGTGAAGAGGACACGCGTCTGGAAGCGCGCCTTGTGGAAGGCCTGGCCACAGGCGGCAAGGATATTCCACTTACGCGCGAATTCTGCAGGGATCTCAAGGCAGAAGCCATGGTCCTTGCCAAGAAACACCAGGGCCGGAAACGGAGTTCGTGAAGAACGTCATCCGGCCTTCAGCAAGAGCGGCTCTCAACTGTGGTGCTCGTGTGTTGACCGAAGTACAGCCGGGTCGTAACGTGAAAAGCAAAGGCAACTCATAAGGAGAAGTGCAGCCATGACCGGAATACAATTCATCACCGACGAGAAGGGCCGCAAGACGGCGGCTGTGATCGACCTTAAGAAGCATAAAGCCCTGTGGGAGGATATCCAGGATGTCCTAGTTTCCCAGTCACGAAAACACGAAAAGGGAATTCCTCTCGACAAGGTGAAGGCGGGCCTCATCAAGCGCGGGAAACTGCGTGGCTAAGTATTCGGTCGAGATGAAGCAAAGCGCGGAGAAAGAATTGGACCGGCTGTCAGGGAAGCTGGCTTTGCGTATTTTCTCCCGGCTGGAAAGCTTGGCCTTCGATCCAACACCGCCGCCCTTCAGCCGGCGCGCGATCGTGTACGATAATCGAAAGTGCACCGCGGCAAACGCATAGGAGGCATCGCCGATTGCCCAGTCTGGTTACAGCCGAAGACGGAGATTGCTTGTGCACCATCGCCATCGATTCCGGCTTCCTGAATTGCCAACCGCTGCGGGGTGAACCAGCCAACAGCGCTCTGCTCAACCGCGACTTGGTGGCGGGTGACATTGTCACCGTTCCCGACGTGGACCCGGGAGGCGACGCGGGCTCGACGGACCAGCGCCACGTCTTCGTCAGGCGAACCGCGCCGCCGGTCAGCATCCGCATGGTCCACGGTTCGCCGAACATCCCTTATCTTCAAGATGTAACGGTCCCCATCCTGCACGTCAGCAACCACCAAACCACTCGCGGTGGCCTGGATGATGGCGCGGTGTTGCCGGCGGGATTTGGATTCAACCAGCTTGGCCACGACGATCCGGACACGTTCAAAATAGAAGTGGTGGATCCGCAGGCCGGGTCGCCGGTGAATGTGAAGCTGGAAGCCCTACAGCGCGTGCTGCTGCCCACGGGCGCCTTCGGGCACGATCTGTTTCCCGCGGCCGAGCGCGGGCGGCGAAGTCTCGATCCGCTGGAGTGCCGAATCGTTTCCAGCGGCGTCGCTTTCCGCTCGCGCTACCTGCGCCTGGTAACCGACGATACCGATAAAGCCGCGCTGCCGAACCAGACGCTGCTGACCACGGACATGACGGACGAGGGCGACCCGTCGGTGGAGATTCTGGAGCAGGCAGTACGCGCCACCTATACTTTGCAGAATTGCCCGGTGGCACTGTGCAAGGTCTCGACGCAGACGCTGGTTGGCGATACCGCAGGTCCGCGAAAACCGAGGACAGCCTTGCGGATGGCTATCCATATTCTAAAGTTGGCGCCCGGTGGCGCGGGCGTGGTTACCATTCCTCAGGCTGACCGGCGAATCACGCGCTGGGTGCGCCGCACGTATGCGCAGGCTGGTATCGCGCCCCGGCTTGTGCAGTCCACGCGCATCGTCGATCCGCAGAACAATCTGGTTGCGATCGGGGAACCGCACGGCGTCACGGCGACGGGCGGCGGCCAGATGGGCTTTCGCATTACGTCGCCAGGGAACCCCACTCAAGTCATCGGGCCGATTCCCACGGTGGCAGCGGCCAGGCCGGCTGATATGGCTGCGGCTTTGGCTGCGCTGGTGTCTGCTCCCTATGTCGCGGACGTCACTATTAATCCCGCCGGATTCAGCGATCTGGTGGCCAATCGAAGCGCGGACATTTTGATCACCGTGCCGGGCGGCCTGGTGACGATCGATCAGGAGATTTCTACCGATGCACGGCAGACATTGACCATCGGCCGGCCTAACATCGCCGGTCTCGCGGGTTTCAGCAACGACTTCCTGATCGGGTCCAGCGAACAGCGGGCGCTTTTGAAAACCTACGATACCGGTGCAGATCGCGTGGACGTAATTGTCGTTCAAGATTTTGCCGCCGCCGCCAACGCCCGCGGGCAGGCGATGATGCATGGAGTCAGTATCGATCCGGCGCGGCCGGCGATCGAACCAGTGCGCTTCTCCGTGTTTGTGAACGCCCGGAGCATGAATTCGACCGACGACGATTTTGTAAATCTTTCGCATGAGATGGGGCATGTACTGGAAGACTTGATTCATGCTACAGGCACGCGGGCCGAGCATCAGTTAATGATGGGAACAGGCACCGACTTTTTAGTTTCCGAGCCGGCTTCGAAGCGGATTAAGGAACGGCCGCAGCTTTATGACAGTCCCGCGGGATCGCACCGCCAAATCGATCGCATTCGCGCCCAGGCACCGGCTCTGCTCGATCCGTTTTGATTGGGCACAATGGAAATTGGTCCTCATAGCGGCGGCAATGCTGTGCGTCCTGCCGCCATTCGCGGGCGCGCAAGAGAGGAAGAAAATGAATACTGACGACAATGGTGTTCAGCAGCAATTGGAGAGCTATGTTCTGCGGCCCGACGCATTCCATGGCGACGCGATTCCGAAGCATCTGAACCGAGGCGTTGTGGCTCACTTCGTGGTTGAAAAAGTGGGACGGGAGACCCGTTACAAATCCCTTCTGCGCGTGGAGAAGCTGGTGAATTTCTACGATCTGCAGGAGGTCTGCGGCCATCTGCAAAGCCTGCTGCCGCTCAGTCCCGTGGCGGCCGATGTGGGGAAGGCGGCCGTGATCGCGCGGACCATCGCAGCTACCTGCCGCCCGGCCGAGGCGCAAAAGATGACCGCCTATTCCGGCGCGTTGATCGCGAACGCGCAGAATTCCGCAGACATCGTCGAGTTGCTTGAACTGCAGGACAGGCTTGGGCCCGGCGCCGATTCCAGGGCGCTGGAAGGACGCATTGTCCAACTGCGCACAGCGGCCTCCGCCCGGGCTCATGCAGATTACCAGGCCCGGCTGGAGACTTCCCGTTTGGATGAGATGCGGGGCTTGCGGCTGGATCGGGTGCGCCGCGCCAATGACACGAAAGCGCAAGTGCTGGCGATGGGCGACCGGCAGAAGCGGATCGGGGAAGAGATCAAAATGTATCTCACGCTCGAGTACGGATATCTGGAATATTTGACGCCGTGGGCCGCTGCCCGGCTGCGGCGCGAAACATGGGGACAGGGCCCGGCGGAGCAGGGCGTGCGGGACGAAGGCGCAAGCAAGCGCGCTGAGTTGGCGAAGATGTTTCAAATTGTCGGGGCTAACCTGAACCGGCTGCCGGACGTGGATCCGGAAAATCTTCCTTCGCTGCGTGTCCGCTGCCTGCGGGCGGTGGAATATTTCGGCGGGCCGCTATCGGCGGAAGAGCGGACTTTTATCGCCAAGAATGCGGGCCACCAGGTGGATGTTCTGTCCAATGAGTAGCCCTGCGTTTTCTAGCGTACGCGAGGGTAGGAAACAATGGTGATCCGCCAGGAACAGATGAGCGCCTTTACGGACGGCGCCAATACGGATTTTGAGAATCGCATGGTGGTCCATCTGAACAAGTGCTTCCCGGCCGAGTGTGAAACATTGCGGGAGCCGGGTGTGCGAAAAACCATTCGTTATGGGATTGATCAAGCCGCGAAGTACAGCGTCAAGGCCGAGCGCGACGTGTGCAAATATATCGACCTGATGATGGTGTACGGCAGCGATTTCGATACACGCGAAGATCTTCCCTGGGCATCGCGGATCCTCAATGATAAAGTGTTAAGGAATTCCTCCGCGCGCATGGATAGCTTGT
>JANXXV010000558.1 GCA_025350445.1 Bryobacteraceae bacterium
GGAAACGTGGCCGGCTGTCTGATGGGAAAACGGCTCAACTACCTCGCATGTGAGCGCGATCCTCTCTATCTCCACGCTCTTCGCAACCGGTTTTTACGGACACCGAATGTATCCGTAATGTCTCTGGACCCGGACGATCCACAAGCCTTCGAAACGCTTTCCCAATCCACTGAGAGTGCTCTCTGTCTCAACGTACTGGAGTATGCAAACGATCCGGCGCGGACACTGGCCGGCCTGCGCGGCACACTGCTACACGGCGGCGTGCTGCTGATTCTGGTACCGCAGGGAAAATCGCTTTTCTGCAGCGTGGACGAAACGTTGGGACACAAACGGCGCTTCGATCTGAGCGAACTCCGCGAAATGCTGACCAGCGCCGGCTTGGTCCCGATGCAGGTCCATCAATTAAATAAAGTCGGCCGGCCCGCCTGGTGGTTCTATGGCAAGGTTCTGGGCCGCAAACAAATCAGCAAGGTTACGTTGAAGGCTTTCGACAAAACGGTCTGGCTCTGGAAACGCATCGAAGGCATCTTCCCCTGGGGCGGCCTCTCGCTAATCGTAATCGCCCGCCGCGTGGACTGACCGTGCGCGCCTTAACTCTTGACTATCACACCCGCCGCCTTCAGCAGCGCGAAGTCCCAGAACCCGCAATCAAAACCGTCACGCAAGTCCTCTTCCGCGTCCTCGAAGCCGGCGTGTGCGGCACAGACCGCGAACTCGCGAACTTTAAGTTCGGCGCCCCGCCCCAAGGCGAACAGTTCCTCATCCTCGGTCACGAAGCCTTAGGCGAAGTAGTCGCCACCGGCAGCGCGGTCACCACACTCAAACCCGGAGACTTGGTGGTGCCCACCGTCCGCCGTGCCTGTACGCCAGCCTGCGTGTCCTGCGGACGAAACCGGCGCGACCTCTGCGTCACCGGAAACTACACCGAGCGCGGCATCCTTCAAGCCCACGGCTACTTCGCCGACATTGCCGTGGACGAGGCAGCCGACCTGATCGCCCTCCCGCACGGCGTAATCGAATTCGGCGTCCTGATCGAACCGCTCAGTGTGGTGGAAAAAGCCGTACAAACCGCATTCCGTTTCCATGAGCCCGGCGTGTCGTCCGCCATCGTGCAAGGAGCCGGCACAATCGGTATCCTCGCCGCCCTGGCCCTTCAACTCAGGGGCATCGACGTAACCGTAATCTCCATGGAGCCCCAACACAGCCCCCGTGCCCAGCTAATCGGACAGGCCGGAATTCGATACACCAATTCGAAGACCGCAACCAAAGCGGACATCGTAATTGAAGCAACCGGTGATCCCGCCGCGGCACTGGAGGCCGTAGGAATGCTGGCGCCGCTGGGGACGATGATTGCCCTGGGCGCATGCGTAGCCGAGGGCCGCTTCTCGTTCCTCGACCTGGTAGTCAACAACCAGACCATAGCCGGCAGCGTCAACGCCAGCCCCGAATCGTTCACCCAGGCCGTCAAAGATCTACCGCTTTTCCCGATTGAAACTCTCCGTTCCATGATCCACCGCGTGCCGTTCGGCGATTTCGAAAAGTCCATTCTGGGCCCGCCGGATTCCCACGCCAAACGAGTCCACGTCTTGTAACCCGGACGGCGGACCCCCGGTCCGTTCAAGTTTCCCGCAACCGCCAAATGCACTCACCAAGCCCAACCGCATCCTTCGTCCCCTCAAAAACTCTTTGAGTCCAGCCATCCCCCTAGTACACTGAATACTTGATGAGTTCCTTTTTCCGGCAGGCTATCTGCAACGAAGTTTTCAAAGACTGGCAGTTCGACGACGCTTGCAAGGCGATCCGCGCCGCCGGCTACACCGGCATCGAAATCGCGCCGTTCACGTTGGCCGAAGACCCCGCCGCCATCACCGCCGCCGAACGCGCCGGGTACAAGCAGATGATGGCAGGCGAAGGCCTCACCTTCGTCGGCCTTCACTGGCTGATGGCATCCCCCAAGGGCCTCCACGTCACCACTCCGGACCAAGCCGTCCGTGAGCGAAGCTGGCTCCACGTCCGCCACCTGGTAGACCTCAGTGCCGACCTCGGCCCGGACTCCATCCTTGTCTTTGGCTCCCCGTTCCAACGCGCCAGCACCGGCGGGCTCACCCGCGAAGAGGCCACCAAATATTACGTCGATGGTCTGGCCGCCGTCGCCGAACATGCCGCAGAGCGCGGCGTCACCATCCTCATCGAAGCCCTCCCCGTTGGCCAATGCGATGTCGTGCAGACCCTGGACGAAGCCGCATCGCTGGTCCGCCGGATTGGCAGCCCCGCCATCCGCACAATGTACGATACACACAACGCGGTGGATGAAGTGGAACCGCACGAAATCCTGGTGGATCGTCACTTCGATCTCATCCGCCACATCCACGTCAATGAATTGGACGGCAAGCATCCAACCGCGGGCGGCTTCGATTTCAAACCCGTTTTCGCCACACTCAAGCGGCGCAATTACAAAGGCTGGATCTCGCTCGAAGCCTTTGATTTCACCCCGGGCGCGGAGAGAATCGCCAATGAGTCGCTGCACTATCTGGAAACCGAAATCGCGAGGCTTGAAATATGAAAGGAAAAATCGTAGTCACCGGCGGCGCCGGCTTTATCGGCTCGGCGCTGGTCCGCGCGGCGCTCAACGCAGGCGCGGAGTCAGTTACGGTCATCGATAATCTGCTAAGCGGCTCCGAGAAAAACCTGGCCGAAGTACGTTCCAGCGTCGATTTTCAGAACATCGACATTCGCGACCTCGAAGCGGTAAAACGAGTAGTAGCCGACGCCGATACCGTGTTTCATCTGGCGGCCATCCCTTCCGTTCCGAAGTCCATCGATGCCCCGCTTCCCTCGCACGATGTGAATGCCAACGGCACATTCAACGTCTACCTCGCGTGCGCCCAATCGGGCGTCCGCCGCGTAGTTTACGCCGCGTCGTCCTCGGCCTACGGCGACACCGACGTGCTACCCAAAGTGGAGACCATGGCCCCGCGGCCGAAATCCCCGTACGCAGTGCAGAAGCTGTTGGGCGAACATTACGCCGCCGCATTCCATGCCTGCTTCCACCTCGAAACCGTCTCGCTTCGTTTCTTCAACGTTTACGGCCCGCGCCAGGACCCATCCAGTCCCTATTCCGGCGTATTGTCCATCTTTATTCGGTCGGTAGTCTCCGGCAAGGCGCCTACTATCTTTGGGGACGGCAATGTCACACGTGATTTCACCTACGTGGACGATGTCACCGCGCTGCTGCTGAAAGCCGCCTCCGCTCCAGGTGTTTCCGGCAATGTATACAA
>JANXXV010000580.1 GCA_025350445.1 Bryobacteraceae bacterium
CCGTACATTGCCGGATAATAGTCCTGGCAACCGGTAGGAACACGAATAATCTGCGCTTCAATATTCTGCGAGATCTCACGGATCTTTTCGATGTTGTAGCCCGTTCCCTTAAGCCTATTCAGCGCGCTGGAAATCGTAATGATCAGCGATGAAGACCCGGAGATCCCGGCTCCGGAAGGCGCTTCCGAATTGGTACTCAACTCTAGTCCGCCATCAGGCTGAAAGAAGCGGACAACATACGCCAGCAGAGGCAGCTTGTACTTCGGCGCCGCCAGAAGCGCGGCAAAGGATTCGAACGTCTCCTCGCCCCGCTGATCGGCCGACCGCAACACGATCTTGGAATCCGCTCGAGTCACGACTTCACACGATGTGTACCGGTCCACGGCAAAATTCACCGTCACCGCATTCGCGTGATAGAGGTACAACGGCCAGATATCCAGGGTGCCGCCGGCCAGATCCACCCGGCAAGGCGATTTCGCAGTGATTTTCATAGGAGACAATACTGAAGACTAGCAGAAGCACGAAGTCCCAATCAAAGCCAGGAACGATCAATTCCGCAATCTCGAAGTATCCGGACGGCCAACGTCGATTCCTGCTGGAAAATTGCCTCTAGCAGATGCCGGGAACCGACACGCTTTTCAACCGAGACCTTCGCCTCCCAGGTAGCGTCCTTGATTGCCAGTTTGCATTCCGGGCTGAGGGGAAGATCCTCGCTGGCCGGCATCCGTCTCTTGACGGCTTCCATTCCCTCGATTCGCCGAACCACATCGCAAACCAGCTTGGACGGCAGAACGGCATCGTTCCGCAGAAGTCCCAGCAGCAGGTGTTCGAGTGCAATGTCGGACCGCGCAAACGAACTTGCTTCGTACCGCGCAAAGAAAATCGCCTTACCGGCCTCGCCGGTGAACCGGAATTTTCCATGACAGGGCAGCCAGCGCTCCACGTGTCGCGCCAGCGCGGTTCGAGCGAGATCGGTTATGGTTCGCACCCAAAAGCGGAGTAGCGTTCTTTCGCCGATAGCCGCGCGCAGTTGGTCTCGAAAATGTTGCACCATCGGATCCTCGTACCCGCGACGATAACTCTCGGGGTAGGCCTTGAGCAGTATGCGGTAAATACGTTCCAATGTTGTCATAATCACTCCTATCCGGTTTGCTGGCGTCCGAGTAGCGATTTGCCGCGGGCTATACGGAGAAGTGCCTGGAGACGTTCGGCTTCAGCAACAGCGGCGCGATGTCCCTGCTTCGTAAGCCGGTAGTAGCGCCGGCGCTCCGCACTAAGACTTGGATCCGCACGCTCGCCGCACTCCTCGACAAGCTGTGATTCAAGCATTCGCTTCAGCGTGCCGTAAAGCGTTCCCGGCCCCATCAGCACTTGCTGCCGCGTCTGTTCAGCCACTTCCCGCATGATGCCGTAACCGTGCTTCTCGCCATCGGCAAGCACCAATAAGATGTGGAAAACGGCCGGCGTTAATGGCTCCATCGAATATATCCGTCACGGATATATTACGACAGATCGAAGGCGCACGCAACCCGCTCTATCTAGTGTAGTGTCCAAGAAATAGCTGGACAGATCGAATACTGCGGTTCCGCGCAAAATCTGCGTTAACCGGCGTCGATCGGGAGCTAATACTGGGCGGCGCATAATTATTGGCCGCGGATGGACGCCAATAAACGCGGATTTTGGGGCGAGCCCCTCGGGTGAGATACGCCTTGGCCTGTCCAGCTATTTCTTGGACACTACACTAGCGTAGTGTCTATGAATTCGCCAGACAGATCGAATCCTGCGTTTCATGCCAAAATCCGCTTTGATCGGCGCGAATCTACCGGCTAGCAATGCGGCCCGAGGATAACTTGGCCTGTCCGGCCATTTCTCGGACGCCGCACTGGCGTATGGTGGCTGACACGATGATCGCAGCATTTTCCTTGATCCTAAAAACGGCAGTTGGGTGATCTCAGTTACGCCATCTGGAACCCGGCTGAGGGCGTATCCATGGCTGGGGCAAGAGGGAAATCGCGTACGATG
>JANXXV010000707.1 GCA_025350445.1 Bryobacteraceae bacterium
TTTGCGTACGGTCGGGTAGTCGATGCCCAACTGTTCAAGATACGTCCTGTACTTCGTGGGGTCGTAGCGAAGCTTGTTCAACTCAGGCCGGAATCGCTCCATCTTTTCCTTGTTCAGATACGTGGGCGCCGGCGTCGTTACGGGGATCAGCGATTGCCATTTCACGGTCTTGGTCTGTTCGGCAAAGTAGGCTTTCGCTGCTACCAGAAGCTCCGGTTTGGTCAACAGATCGATGGCGGTCATCGCGTACGCCATTGCCCCGGCGGTGGTTCCTTTGTGCGCGATGGGCGTGGCCATCGCGATGGCGCTCGACCAGTGGTGACCGATGAGGTTGGGGATGTTGCCGGGATAGCGCAGCACAACGGTCGGCAGGTTCCAGGAGACTTCGGCTATATCGTCTGAACCGGCGTTGCCGTGAGTCGGGTCGGGTTCCTTTAGATCGGTAACCGCCGTCCGCAGGCCCTCCGTTTTCGCCTTCAACTCCGCTTGTGCCGCGCGCGCCAGCGTCTGGTCCGCTTCGGTCCAGATTGGCATGCCGACTTTCTGGATATTTGCCTGCAGCGCTTCGGCGATGGGTTTGTTGAAGTGGCCGGGCCATGCCGCGCCGAGCACTTTCTCGGTCATGCTGGTATCCGTCATCATCGCGGCCGCATTGCCGATTTTTGTGCCGATCGCATGCAGGTCGTTGATGCGGTCAAAATCCCATTCGCGGAAGAAATACCACACCGTGGCCTCCGGCGGCACGACGTTTGGCTGATCGCCGCCGTTGGTGATGACATAGTGCGAGCGCTGTTCGGGGCGGAGATGCTCGCGGCGGAAATTCCAACCGATGTCCATCAGCTCTACCGCGTCCAGCGCGCTGCGTCCCAGCCAAGGGCTGCCTGCCGCGTGAGCGCTCACTCCGTGAAAACTGTATTGCGTGGAGACCAGGCCCGAGCCGCTGGCGCCGTAGTTGGTGGTGAAATCGTTACTGATGTGGGAGCTTAGCATCACGTCCAGATCGTTGAACAGCTTGGCGTTCACCATATAGGTGCGGCTGCCCAGCAGCTCTTCCGCCACTCCCGGATAAAGGCGGATGGTGCCTTGCAGGTGGTTCTTCTCCATCAGACTCTTCACCACCAGCGCGGCGGTGATGTTCAGGGCCTGGCCTGCGTTGTGGCCTTCGCCGTGCCCCGGTCCGTTGGGAATGAGCGGGTCATGATAGGCCACGCCCGGCTTCTGCGAAGTTTCCGGCAGGCCGTCGATATCGGCCATGAAACCGATTACCGGTTTGCCTGTTCCCCAGGATGCCACGAATGCGGTCGGCATTCCAGCAACTCCGCGGGTGATCTGAAAGCCCTCCTTTTCCAGGATCTTGGTGATATACGCGGACGTTTCGAATTCCTGGTAGCCGAGTTCAGAGAAGCTGAAGATGGAATCGATCATCTGCTGCGTGAAGACGCGGCGGGCCTCCACCATCTCCACGGCGGCTTGCTTCAACACGTCGTTCGTGGGCGTTTGCGCGGCGCAAAGGCCGGACAGCAGGAGTGCGGTTAGCAGGGCTCTTGTCGGCATGCTAATTAGTTTAGGGCATGATTCATGGCCGCTGGGAGGGCTTTTGCCAAGAGAAGCGAGTGAGCGCCGCGCGTAGTTGATTATCGGCCAAAACCCTCACAACGCCTGAAGAACAACCTGGTCGGCCTGGCGTAATCGGTCGAGACCTCTTCGAAGCTTGCGCTTTTGGCCAAAAGTTCGAGAACGCCAGTCATACGGATGCGCCGTCCAGGAATTTACCCACGGCCCCCCGCAATTGCCCTATTCAACGGTGATGCTCTTGAGTCTATCGGCGCTCCTCTAGAACTCCCGGCTGTTCTCATACATACCCTCTAAACGCCGCTCGTTCAACGCCGGTCGCCCCGCGGTCCACTCCTGCGAACTGATTTTTTGCAATTGCGTTAGACAGATTCCGATGAAGCGAAGAAACCACTCAACCGTTCGAGCAACATAATAACGCCTGGCATCGTCATAAGCGCCATCAGCCACGCCAGGAACGTATGTCCCTGACCAATCAGGCTGGGTATGCCGATGAACCAAAGCAGGCAGGGGGTGGGTTCATTTCCGATGAATGGCGACGTGCCTTGCGCCGCCTCGTCCAACCAGTGCATGGCATAAAAGCGGAACGGGTTCGACAGAAAGTCGATCGCAGTGCCAAAAAACGAAAGGATCCCAGCAAGCAGCGCAAAGAACAGGCCGATCACCAGACCAAAGGGGAGCCAGGCGAGCCAGGGATCGGTGAACTCGAAAGTGCTAAGCGCCGGGGCCCGGCCGCCATTCGGAAACACCCGATAGGCGGTAACGACAATCGATTCGCCGTCTCCGTGCGTTTGTTCGACGTGCCAGTCCGGCGAACGCATCAACGCGAAGAACTGCCTCACCTGCTGCACGGTTTCGCGGTTCACGGGAGCTCCGCAGATCAGCAGCAGGCGTGCCGCGAATGAGGTAAGACGGTAAATCCATCGGCTATGCGCCGCCATTGCTCGATTATTTCAAAACAGAAACTTCAAACCGAACTGAATCTGACGCGGATCGCCGGCACTCGTAATGGTGCCCACGGTGCTAGTCGTTGAAATATTCGTCGCTGGATTCCCGAAGTTCGCGTGATTCGGCATGTTGAAAAACTCCGCGCGGAACTGGCCGGCTATCCGATCCGTGATTGAAAACTTCTTCAAGGCGCTCACGTCGAAGATAATGTCACCGGGCCCGAACAGAGCGTTCCGGGCCATATTGCCGTAGGTGAACGGAGACGGCGTGGAGTAACACGAGGGATCGAACCAGCGATAGCGGCTGCGGCCGGATGCCGAGAGCGATCCGTCACAAGTGGCGTTCGGGCGGCCTCCCCTCCATCCAGTCTGCGTAGCGGTGTAGGTCAATGAGAACGGCAATCCTGTCCGGAAATAGCTGATGCCTCCAATCTGCCAGCCGCCGGCCGCAATCTGCCCCAAACGCCCAACGCCGCCCAGGAACTTCTTGCCCTTGCCGAAGGGCAGTTCGTAGGAATACTCGGCAGTGACGACGTGCCGCCGCATTCCATCGGAATTGCCCCGGTCGGCGCGTGCGTTGTAGCTGTCTTGCGGACCGCCTACCACCGGAGTGTTGTCCAGCGATCGCGTCCACGAATATTCCAGTTGAAATGACAGGCCGTTCGAATAGCGCTGCACCGCCTCCAACTGTAATTGATGCAGGATGGAATCCCCTCCGCCGGCGAGTATCAGCACATCGGCCCAGGGTTGGAATGGACGATACGGTTGCAAAGCGCCGGAAATCTGCTGCTGGGATACGTTGATCTGGTAGTTATACCAAGGCAGATGCGTGCTGTGATTGCCCACATAAGACGCGCGAATCCCCATGTTCTTCAAAACTTCCCGTTCCACCGTGAAGTTCCACTGGTAGGACTCCGCATTCTTGATATTGCGCTGCACCGCGGTGATGCTGGGATTCGGCGAAAGCTTCCCTCCGCCCGGGAACGGATTGGCCAACGTCAACGACGGCGCCGGTCCGGGAGTCGATTCGAACGTTTCCGCCAGCAGGAAAGGCGGATTGCTAAACCCCAGTTGGCGGAAGCCAATGAACACCGGCAGGAAGTTCGTGTAAACGCCGGCCCCCGCGCGGATCACAGTCTTGTTATCGCCGAACGGGCGATACGCGAAGCCCACCCGAGGGCCCCAATTGTTCTTGTCCGTCTCAATCAGCGTCGACCCCGGCCGCAGTTCCACCGGGTAAGCACTGGCCAGCGCCGCCTGCCCGTATGGGGGCAGCTTGTCGCCCGCAATGAAAAGCTTCCCGGTCGTTGGATCGAACTGAGACATAATTCCGTCCCGCTCCTTCCAGGGCTTCTGCACCATATAGCGGATTCCGATATTCAGGCTCAGCCGGGAAGTAATCTGAAAGTCGTCCTGCACGTAGGCGCTATACCGCGTGGAGGAGAGCAGCATCGCCGGACTCCCTGACGAACGGTAAGTCGTGTTTGCGTCTCCAAGCAGAAAATCGGCGACGGAGTTCGCAGGCGCCGCCGTTGCCGTAGCGCTGGTGAAGCGGCCGCTGAAATCGAATCGGCCCAGTCCTGCGTTGTTCACCAAACCCGACCCCAGCCCGCCTACGGACGGGTTTGATGCCACCCGGTAGGTGGCGAAGTCGAAGCCGGTCTTGATCGTGTGTTTCCCCCGGACGATGGTCAGGTTGTCAATGTACTGCGGCGTCAATTGCGGAGATCCCTGCGCGCCGCCGTAATCGCCGATGGAGGTGTAGGAAGTCATATTTACGTTCGGCAGGCCACCGTAATCAACCGGATAAAGTTGGGGAAACAACGACCGCGGGTCGAAGCCCTTATTCATTCCCTGGCGCACGGATGCGTGCGAAAGAAATCCATAGCGCAATTCGTTGATCACCGTCGGGCTGAATGTGCGCGAGTATGTTCCGTTCACGCTCTTGGTCGTATATCCGCCGTTTTCCCACGAACCGTAGCCAACCGGGTAATTTTGCGCAACGAAGTAAGGATTGCCCTTTGAGTAATTCAGGTTCACGAAAAACGCGTCCTTATCGCTGTACCTGTAATCGGCTCGCACGCTGTAACGATAGACGTCGTATTTGTTCGGCACCGAAGTAACGTAGTTCTGCAGTGTGCCGTTCGAAGCACCGGCCTGGTTCGGCGATGGCACTCTACTCAGAAGCGCCGCCGCGCGTTGATCAATGCGATCGCCCGGAATCCGGTTGTTCGGGAATGGCGCGCCGGACAGGGGATCGACGATGGTTGCCAGTCCGGTGAAATTGCCGGTCCGCATGGCGTCCGTAGGAAGCGATAAAGCCGACGTAGTGAGCGAACTGCGCTCCAGCAGGTCTTCAAAGCTGCCAAAGTAAAACAGCTTATTCTTGATGATCGCTCCGCCTGCATTTCCGCCAAGTTCATTGCGGTTGAACGGCGGTTTCGTCTGGCCGGTCTGGAAGAAGTTCTTCGCCGCAAACTCGCGGTTGCGGTTGAACCACCAAGCCATGCCATGAATATCGTTGGAGCCGGACTTCGTTACCACGGTTACCGACACACCGCTTTCAAATTCGGCCTTCATACTATTAGAGTCGATCTTAAACTGGCTGATGGAATCGACGGAAGGCTGGGTTGAAAGGCCGTGTTTATAGGAGTACGCACCGCCTCCGTTTCCAGAATCGTTATAGCCCACGCCGTCTACGTTGAAGGAAATGCCTCCCCAATAGGGACTGCCGCCGACACGCGGATTGCTGGCGCTATCGGTGCTGACTCCGGCCGAGATGCGGATCAGCCGGTCCACCGTTCGTCCATTCAGCGGCACCGTCGTGATGGATTGCGAATCCATGATGTTTCCCAAGGTCGCATTCTCTGAGTTCACCACCGGAGCCGAAGCCGTCACTTCCACGGTCTGGTTCAGGGCGCCGGGCTCCAGCACCAGATTCACCCGCGCGGAACGGTTTGCCAGCAGCACAATGTCCTTCACCAGCGTCGGCTTGAATCCGGAGAGCTGGGTCTTAACGGAATACGTGCCGGGTGGCAAATTGGTGGAGGTATACTCCCCTGAGCCGCCCACCGCCGCCGGATATTCAATCCCGGTTTCCTGGTTGACGATGATCACTGAAGCCGTGGTAATCGCCGCCCCGGAAACATCAGTCAAAGTTCCCAGGACGGATGAGGTGACGCTCTGTCCCAACAATAAAGCGGCCGCAAGCAGGCCGGCGAGCGTTATACACGCTGTGCGATGCAAACTAGATCTGTTCAAGGGGCATTCCTCCTAATCTGAAGTGAAGCAAATGAGGCAGGTAGGCAACTTGGTTCAGAACGAGGGAACAGACCCGCCAGCGGAACTATTTCAAAATTATACCTTGCTGTGAACTTACCTTTATTCTCAGCCGCCGTCAACGGTTCGCTGGTTGGCGCTCAAACCCGGCAATTGTCCCGCTAAGACGCAGACGCACACATTTGGACGGATGGGCCCGGCCCCGCGCCGAGGCCCTTGCCTCGGCTTCCCGGATCACAAGCGCAATCCGGGGGGCCGGCTGCACACGCCCGATCCGGATGCCCAGCCAATTTGCGCGCGCTATATCCTGCGTCTTAGACGAGGACAGACAGTTCCACGATCAAAACAGGCGATCTGGCTGGGCTCCCGCCAAAAGGGACGCACGGCGATCTCTTCGAGAACCAATTTCGCGCGCGTCCGGTCCTGCCGGATAACGATGGACGGCGTTGGACCGGCCAGCGGCTAATAAGCTCCGCTACTTATCTCTGCTAAGCCCCAGCGCGCGGATGCGCTTATGCAGATTCGTGCGCTCCATCCCCAACGCGCGCGAGGCACTCGAAACGTTCCACGCCGCTTCATCCAGCGCTTTCAAAATATGGTCGCGCTCCGCCGACTGCCGCGCTTCCTGCACGCTCGATTTCGCCGTCGATTCACGATAGTGCCGCAGTTCCATCGGAATGGAATCGATGCCCAACCGGTCTCCAGCGGTAAGAATGGCCATACGCTCCACAATGTTTCGCAGCTCCCTCGCGTTCCCGGGCCACGCGTAGTTTTCCAGCACCAGGAAAGCTCCGGGCTCAATCGCCTTCGCGCGGAAATTGTTGCGCGAGCAGAATTCGTGCAGGAAATATTCGGCCAGCGGCTGGATGTCTTGCGGACGCTCCCGCAAACTCGGCACGCGTATCGGCACCACGCAAAGCCGGTAGTAAAGATCCTCGCGAAACTTCTGTTGCGCCACCATGTCGGTAAGGTCGCGGTTCGTCGCCGCGATCACCCGCACCTTCACCCGGATCGGCTGCTCGCCACCCACGCGGTGGAACTCGCCTTCCTGCAGGACACGCAGCAGTTTCGCTTGCGACGCCGCATGAAGGTCGCCTACTTCGTCCAGAAAGATGGTTCCGCCGTCGGCCAGTTCGAACTTGCCGCGGCGGGCCGTCATGGCGCCGGTGAACGCGCCTTTGTCATGGCCGAAAAGTTCGCTTTCCAGCAACTCAGTGGGAATAGCGGCGCAGTTCACCTTCACAAACGCACCGCCGCTGAAGGGGCTTTCGGCGTGAACATGCGCGGCCAGCAGTTCCTTTCCGGTGCCCGATTCCCCCATCAACAGCACGCGCGCGTCCGACCGGGCAGCAAGCGTCGCCTGTTCCACTACACGGAGGAATGCGGGACTGGCGCCAATCATTTTTGTGCCCGTGCCCACCAGTTCGCGCAGCCGCTCGTTCTCTTCGCGCAGTGTAGTCTGTTCCAGCGCGTTCTTCAGCGACAGCAAGACCTTGTCGCGGCTCAACGGCTTTTCCAGGAAATCAAACGCCCCCGCGCGAGTGGCCTCCACCGCGTCCGCGATGGTGCCGTGGCCGGAGATCATGATCGCCGGTGCGCGGTTGTCACTCAGCCGCAGTGCCCGCAGCAGGTCGATGCCGTTGCCGTCCGGCAGGCGTACGTCAAACAGAAAGGCATCGGCGCGCGCGGGCTGGGCGCGA
>JANXXV010000640.1 GCA_025350445.1 Bryobacteraceae bacterium
TTCGGGCTCACTGTCGCTGCTGGAAGCAGTGCTACCGCGACTAGGGTTGGGAGGATACGGCGGGCGATTGTATTGAGCATCACGGCAAGTATAGAGGAGCAGAGTTACGTCGATATGTCGATTGGGTTAAAAGAAAAGGCCGCCTGGAAGTGAGGCGGCCTTTTCTGAATGGCGCGGCCTGGGGTGGCGTGCGGGCGAAGGCGCCCGCACCGTCGTTCGAGGGACCGCTAGTAGCGGTAAGTATCGGGCTTGTATGGACCCTCTTGTGGGACTCCGATATAGTCGGCCTGGTGCGGGGTAAGAGTCGTGAGCTTCACGCCGATCTTCTCCAGGTGCAACCGGGCTACCTCTTCATCCAAATACTTCGGCAGCGTATACACGCCGGCCTTGTAAGTGTCTTTGTTCTTCCACAGGTCGAGTTGAGCCAGCGTCTGATTGGCGAAACTGTTTGACATCACGAAGCTCGGATGCCCGGTGGCGCAGCCGAGGTTTACCAGCCGCCCTTCCGCCAGCATGAAGATCGCGTGGCCATCGGGGAAGGTGTACTTGTCCACCTGCGGCTTGATGTTTAACCGCTCTACGCCAGGCGCTTCGTTCAGCAGATCCACCTGGATCTCATTGTCGAAGTGGCCGATATTGCAGACAATCGCCTGGTCCTTCATGCGGCTCATGTGGTCGAACGTCAGGATATCAACGTTGCCTGTGCAGGTGACGTAGATATCACCGAGTCCCAGAGTGTCTTCCACGGTTGTGACCTGGTAGCCTTCCATCGCCGCCTGCAACGCGTTGATCGGATCGATCTCGGTCACAATCACGCGCGCGCCCATGCCGCGCAGCGACTGCGCCGATCCCTTGCCGACATCGCCATATCCGCAGATCACCGCGACTTTACCGGCCAGCATCACATCGGTAGCGCGCTTGATGCCGTCGGCCAGCGACTCGCGGCAACCATAGAGATTGTCGAACTTCGACTTGGTGACCGAATCGTTCACGTTGATGGATGGCACCAGCAGTTTGCCTTCCTGCTGCATCTTATGCAAGCGGTGAACGCCGGTTGTGGTCTCTTCGGAAACACCGCGCCATGCGGCCACCATGGTGTGCCAGCGGGTTGGATCTTCGGCGTAGACCTTCTTCAGCAGGTCTTTGATCACTTTCTCTTCGTGGCTGCCAGACGGAGTATTCACCCAGCCGCTGCCGTTCTCGAGCTCATAGCCTTTGTGAAGCAGCAGCGTCACATCGCCGCCGTCGTCCACCACAAGTTCGGGCCCCTTGCCGCCCGGATGGCTCACTGCTTTATAGGTGCATTCCCAATACTCTTCCAGCGATTCGCCTTTCCAGGCGAACACGGGAACGCCCACCGCGGCAATCGCCGCTGCCGCGTGATCCTGCGTAGAGAAAATATTGCAGCTAGCCCAGCGCACATCGGCGCCAAGATCCACCAGCGTTTCAATCAACACGGCCGTCTGAATGGTCATGTGCAGCGATCCGGTGATGCGCACGCCAGCCAGCGGCCTGTCCTTCGCGTACTTCTTGCGGATGGACATCAAACCGGGCATCTCGAACTCAGCGATCGAGATTTCCTTCCGGCCCCAATCGGCCAGTTTTATGTCGGCCACCATGTATTCGGTAGCCACGGGGGTAGTGAGGACAGTGCTCATAATTGTGTTCTTGCTCCGTTCAACAGAATAACACATCAATGGATCATGATTTGTTGATACACTGTTCCACAAGTGCCAGGATTCCTAAAAGCATTGCGTCTGTTGGGCGACGAAGGCAGGGTGCGTATTCTGCGCCTGCTCAACAAAGAAGAACTCAGCGTGGCCGAGTTGCAGGAGATTCTGGGCATGGGGCAGAGCCGCATCTCAATGCAGCTCTCGCAATTGAAACAGGCGGGCTTTGTAGAGGTTCGGCGCGCGGGCCAGAAGAGTCTCTATCGCATTGCCGCTCCGAGCGGTTCGAAGGCCATCCTTAGCGAAACACTGGAGCGCAGCACGTCTGAGATAGCGGCCGCGCGCCAGGACGACGGCGCACTCGACCTGATTCTGAGCAAGCGCAAG
>JANXXV010000709.1 GCA_025350445.1 Bryobacteraceae bacterium
GCCGGCGCGGTGAATGGAGTTTCGCCGGCCCCTGTGAGGAACGCCGATTTCACAGTGGCGCTGGCGGGCGCGCTGCACCGGCCGGCCATATTTCCGGTTCCGCTCTTCGCTTTGAAGGCAATGTTTGGGGAAATGGCGCAGATTGTGTTGGGAAGCCAGAAGGTATTGCCTAAAGCCGCGGAGGTCGCGGGATTTCAGTTTCAGTATCGAGAGCTTAACGGGGCGCTGGCGGCATTGCTGGGCTGACGCTCACGTTTTCATCCGCACCAGGAAATAGAGTCCGGCCAGAGAAAACACTGCATCCGGAGACCACGCGGCCAACGCGGCGGGAAGTTGATTCACATTCCCGATCTGCTCAAACAAAACACTGATAGACCAGTAGGCGATGGCGATACCGAAACTTACTCCGATGCTGGCCATGGCGCCGCGGTTCCCGGCGGTGAATGCGAATGGGATAGAGATCATCGCCATAATCAGCGCAAATAGCGGGACGGAAAACTTCTTGTGATATTGGACGCGCAGGTGAACCGTATCGAAGCCGCTCTGGCGCAACTCTTTGATGTAGTTCTCCAACTGTTGAAAATTCATCTGCTTTTCCTGAATGGCTTCCTTCAAGAAGTAACCGGGCGGTTCCCGCAGTTCGGGGAATGTCGCGGTCTGTAACGGGAACGCCTGGTATTGGACGCCTCCGTCGCGGCGCTGCTCAATGTCGCGGGCCCAGCCGTTTTGGAAGATCCAGGTATTAAGTCCGGACTCCCAACGGGCGCGTTCCGCGGTGATATGCTTGCGCAGCCGATAGGTGGCGGGATCGAGCTCATACACCGACACCCCGCCCATCACGCCTTCGGTCTGCTCAAAATACTTGTAGTAAAAAATGCGGGAGCCTGCTCCGAAAATCCATTTGCGTCCGGGGTTCAGAAACGTCTGGACAGGCTTGCCCTTGATCTGATTGCGAATGCCATCCTGAACCACGTTCGCGTCTGGAATGATGTAGTGATCGAAGGCGAAGAGCATGATGCTGATGACCGCCCCAGCCAGAATTACGGGAACCGCCAAGCGATACAAACTAACGCCGCATGCCTTCAGCGCGGTGACCTCGTTATTTTTCGAGAGTACGCCAAAGGTGACGAGCCCGGCTACCAAAACGCTGATGGGCGTGGAGTCGTAGATGAGCATCGGCGTCAGGAACAGCAGATACTTGCCCACCAGCATCATGGGGATGTGATTCTTGACGATGTCGCTGAGCAACTCAAAGAAGTTGTACACGTGCGTCATCATCACGAAACTGGTTAGCCACAAAAAGAAATAGAACAGAAAACTAGTGAGCACATACCTGTCGATGAGGAGTGGAACCAGCGGAAAGCGGTTGCGCGTACCTTGCGGGGCCGAAACGGCCGGCGCAGCCCGGAGCGTGCCACGGATGCGCTGATACAGATGAACGAAGAACGCCTGTACCTTGGCGACGATATCGAGATCACCGGGAAATTCGAGCCGCAGAAACAGAACGATGCCGACGAGGCCGGTAAAGATGTTTGGCAACCACATCGCCATACCGGCGGGCAACGTTCCTTGCTTGGCTAATCCAAAGACGGTTATCAGGCTCATCCAGTAAAGAAATGCCACGGCTACAGTGAGGACGAACGCCGAAGATTTGCCGGCCTTGCGGGAGGAAACGCCGAGCGGTATACCGATCAGAGCCAGCAGGAAACAGGCTGGCGGAAGGGCCAGCCGTTGATGCAGCTCGATTCTGGCTTCGAGCGACTGTTTGGCCATCCGGTACAACGGACCGATATCCATTTCCGGAATGGGGCGTGAACGCACTTCGCTGTGCCGCTCCGCTTCCAGCATTTGATCGCCGGTGGGAAAATCGGTGCGGCGATAAATGTTCCAGTCCTTGTCGGACTGATAAGTACTTCCGTTGATGAATGAGAGTTGAATGCGATTGTTCTTTATGTCGGGGACGGCGATCGCCTCCGAGGCCACGGTGATAAAAGGCCCCTCGGATTGATCGGTTGTGTTTTTGCGGTCCTCCTTAGGAGTGATGTCGGCCAAAAAAACATTCTTCCACCGGATAACGGTGCCGGGGATTACATCGCCAACATAGAGAATCTTGTTTGGAAACTGCTCCTGGAAAACGCGGGGCTGCACATCGGCCGTCAGTTCCTCGGCTGCCAGTTCGCTAACCACTTTGTTCTTCTGGCGCAATGCCAGCGGCGTGAGCCATAGCGTCGCGGCGGCGGTGGCTATCAATGCCAGCGTGGCAAACAGCGCCACCGGATAGATCACTTTGCGGCTGGGGATACCGGCGGCTCGCATGGCCGTGATTTCGCCGTCGCTCGACATGCGGCTCAACGCAATCAGCACCCCGACCAGAACACCCACCGGGATGGTGAAGGTGAACACGTACGGGAGAATCAGGGTGAACAGAAAGCCCACGGTCTTCGGAGGCGCGGAACTGCGCACCAGCAACACAATCAACTTGCTCACCTGCTGCAGGAACACGACGAAGGTGAAAATCGTGGTACCGAGCAGTGCATTCGAGGTGATCTCTAGAAAAAGAGTTCGTCCGAGAATGCCCATATCAACGCGAGGCAGTGAGCGGCGGCGGCGGGACTACGGGCAGCTTGGGTTGATCGTCCTGCGGCTTTTCGAGCTCGAGATCCTCAAACAGCATGGATGGCGCAACCACGGATTCGGACGTGATGTAACCGCCCGCCCCCATCAACGCGAACGGAGCCAGGTTGTCCATGATGTGGAACACGTACGACTCCTCCGATACGGCCATGATGTCTTTCAGGGAACGAACCGTCAAGCCGCGGAAGCGCACGCCGCGCACCAACTCTTCTTTGCCGTCGGGATAGACACGATAGACCAGGATGGGAATGCTTACCGGCTTCGACGACCCGCCGGACTGCGAGATGCCTGTCATAATGCGGCGAACTTCATCCACCGCGGCGGAAGAGGGATAATCCATCTTGCGCACGATGATGCCGTACGGTTTGTTTCGCTGCTTGCACATCTCGATGAGGCGCTTCTTCAACTCTTCGCCCTTTACAGATTCAGTGGAACGCACAAACAGATTACTGAACGCGGCGGTACGCCCGCCGGATCCGCCCGGCAGCCGGGCATGACCGTTGGAGTTATCGAATCCCTTCACCGGCTGCCGCGTGAGCAGCAGGTTCTGCAGCTTTCCTTTTTCCACTATGGCGAGCGCCTTCGGAGCAACGCCTTCGTCATCCACCTCATATTGTCCGAACAAGGGAATGCCGTTGAACGAGGTCTGAGTTGGATCGTCCACCACGCTCAGAAATTCCGGCAGAATGCGCGAACCGATGCGGCCCTCCAGGTCGCTGGCAAAGAACGGAACGGGTCGGCCGGGTTCTCCGATCGGCTTCCGCGGGACATTCATATTTCCACCCAGCAACTCGGCGAATATCTGCGCGGAGGCAATCCCTTCCACCAGAACGGGTCCGGAATAGACCTCACCCACCGGTGCCGTGGAGAGCGCCTTGATATGTTCCGCAACGTCGGTGATCGCCTTCTGCATCTCCGCCTCGGACGGCAGCTTGCCGACTTCCAGCGACTGCATCACGATGGCATCGCGCACCGTCATGCCGTCCGGGGCTTGGCCTGCGCCGCGGGCTTGCAGGAAGAAGACGGAATCGGGAATGCGAATCGTGGTGCCTTCCGAATTCAGCATGTAGTGCGTGGATTGGAGTGAACTAAACTGTACCGCCGACCCCAGCACTTCCGGGTAGCGGCTGAAGATGGCGGAAAAGTCCCGCACACGTGACGTCCACTTCGGGGAATCGACATTCTGGTGCTGGATGGGCTGAATCTTTTGCAATGGCTGAGCCTTCCAGAAGTCAGGCAGGTCCTGATTCTGAGTGACGTTCTTCAGCGCGGCGCGCTTGCGGGCAATGGCCTCCACGGCCGTCTTATAGGCGCGGTCGGTTGAGAGCCAGAGGCTATGGCGAAGCACTCCGTAATTGTCGTCGAGCGATAGGTTATCGGGATCGTAACGGGAACCCGAGAAATAGTCGCTATACAGATAATTGGTGTTGTCAAACTTGTAATCACCAACGCGCACCCGTGTGTTGGGCAGCCGTCCGCGGGTGTTTGTCACCGACAGCAAACCGCCAAGAGATGCCGCAACGGTGAAGTTTTGGGCATCGTCAAGGGAATATTCGATGTAGTAAGGCACGTCGAGATTCGCAACG
>JANXXV010000674.1 GCA_025350445.1 Bryobacteraceae bacterium
TGGGTACAATCAAAGCTTGGCGGCGGGTCCAATTTTCTATTCACTGCACCATTTGGAGTACCGTAACTATGAATGATAACGTGATTACCATTCTGTTGGCCGAGGACAATCCTGGTGACGTTTATCTGGTGCGCCTCGCTCTCCAGCAGAGCGGATTGCAGTTCAATCTCGTAGAAGTCTCCGACGGAGAGCAGGCGATGCAGTATCTCAATGCGCTGCGTGACGAAGACACGGCAGTTGCGCCGTCCTTCGTCTTGCTGGATTTGAACCTGCCGCGCGTGGATGGGAAGACGGTTCTGGCGCGCTTGAAAGCGATCCCGAAATGCTTTGGCACGCGGGCTATTGTGCTGACATCTTCCGAATATCCGGCCGATCGGGCAGACGTGGACCGCCTTGGCGCGGACTGCTATTTTCACAAACCGCAAGATCTGGAAGCATTCCTGAAACTGGGCGACCTTGTCGTCTCAATGTATTCGGGGGAACGCGCCGCTGCGGGTTCGTAAGGCTAGTAAGCCGTTTCGGGAAATTCCGCAGCTCCGGCTGTGGTCCCGATTCCGGGACGATTGAACCTGAATCCGGCAGTTGGGACCACCCAACATCGGAAAGGACTTTAGGCTGCAAGCAGCTGCAACGGAATCAATTATCTCCCGAATGGTGCACTGCGAAGCAGTTGAAATTCTGAGCTATTTGAGCGGCTTGGGCACGAGGCGCAGGATTTGAACTGCCGGATTTCGGTTGAAGGATATGCATCGGAAATGCATGAAGGTGCATGTGCGTACCACTTTGATTATCGAGCAGAAACTGGTGGAGCGCGTTAGGGAACGGGCCGGCATCCAGGCAAAGACAGCGTTGGTATGGGAAGGCTTGACGGCGCTAATTGCGTGTGAATCGGCCAAGCGGCTCGCCGCGCTTGGCGTTACACAACCCAAACTATCCCGTAGTCCGCGGCGGCTGGCTGTCTATGGTTCGTGCCGGTACTTACCTCTGGATCAAACACTTTCAACTTGTGTTTATAAACGCTTTCATTTCCAGTGAGTTGGCGTGCGGAAACCTGAAATACAGGGTGGCGATCCTATTTTTGGCTTCGACGAACTGCCCGCGGCGATTCTGGCGACGCACTTTGAAGTGCTGGGCTTGAGGGCACCGCACAGGCCCTGGGGGCTGGGTTGGATTGACGTTCAGCTCCTGGCATCGGCACAACTGTCGCATTGCCGCTTCTGGACCTTTGACAAGAGATCGGCTCAGGCGGCCGCCGGGCTGGGTCTGGCTTAGAAAATGAAACTGACACCGCCGCGAACGGCGCGGGGGCTGTTGGTGAGAATCAACTTCCGATTGTCGGTGGTGGATATCGGCAGATACCCTTGCGCCAGCATATTCCGGAACTCAGCGGTGGCTTCCAGTCTGCCGGGCAGCCCGCCAAACTGCGGAATAGGCTGTCTGATGCGGACATTCAAACCGGCCTCGGGATAAAATTTCTGGACCAGGTAAACATGGCCTGGAGTCAGTGACCGGTAATCCGTCCACTCATAGCTGCTAACGAACTTGGTTCCCGTGACCGGCAGAGTGCCGGCCACCCGCCCCATCACCCATTGGTGCTGCGCGCGGTGAATCATGCTTCTCAGTTCGTCCGGATCGTTCGTCATCAGCTTTCTGCCATCGGTGCGAAGAGTCCCGCCATCTCCGTAGGCTAGCGTGAAGCTGAGGTTTTCGCCCACAGCCTGTGTAGCCGAAGCCATCATACCCGTACGGGCGTACTTACCGATATTGAACACCGAACTCGAAGAAGACAGTTCCGGAACCAGTTCGCCCCGATCGTAGAAGTTCGATGGAGCGTTCATGGTCAATGCCCCGTTCCCCACCATTTCGCGGTAGACGCCCACGCTGTAGGTCCGGCTGGCTGCGCTGACTTTGTAGCCCATTTCCACGGTCTGCGTCCGCTGCACATAGGGTGTGCTGTTTCGCAGCGACACCCGCGGGAACATCGTCAACGCCGAAATATCCTGCTGCAGACTGGCATCCTCTTCCTTGAGCGAACCCTTTGGCGAACCCAACAGTTCCACCGGCGGCATGCCGGAGCTGTAGGCCACCGCAAAGGTCCCTTTCGATTCGAAATTGAAACTGAGCCGCGCAAACGGGCTGAAGTAGTTCAGACGGTCCATGAACGAGACGGTATCGAGCGAGGCGCCATATTCGAGCTGAATCTTCTCGGCGATATCAATACGATCGAGCATCGTAAGAGACATGGTGCGAAGCGCTGGAACATTATCCTGCCCCTGCGCGCCAACCATCGGCGAAAGGCCGTGGGCGGGCAGCGTGAACTGCTGTACGGTCAATTTCACTTCCGGACCACTTCCTTCACCGCGGCTGAAACTGGTTCGGAATCCGGCGGCAGGCATGGCGGAGTTAACCGCGTAGCCGATGTTTCCGGTGAACCGCAAATTGGTGTTCCCGTATAGCGATGTTGCCAAGGCGAAGGTGGTGCCGAGGTCGGGCTGATTGCCCAGGCTGGAAAACGGATTGGATTCGCCGGACGAGAGTTTCACCACGCCCCGGGTATCGCTAAAAATGGAGGCCGCCGCGGAACTGCCCCAGCGACGGCTATTGCGGTCCGCCGGGTCGCTGATATCGACGCTTGGAAGCATCCGAAGCACAGGACGCGAAGTCATGGAACTGCGCAGCACCCATATCCAATCGTCGCCCATCAAGGCGCGCGGGCTGGGGCCGGTAGAGATTAGTTCGATGGAGCTGAGCACGGTAGCCAGATTGATGGCGAGAATACTCTTCATGCCTGGTTGAATGGAGATGTTCTTCTTCACTGCCGGAACAAAACTGGCGAGCGTGATTCGGATGGAGTAGAGATCGGGAGCCAGCGCGCCGAACGAGAACTGGCCGGTAGCGGTGGAAAAGGTCTTTTGGATCAGCCGGTCGTAGCGATTGAAGAGTAAAATGGAGGCCCCCATCTGAGGGATGCCCGCCGGGTCCTTCACCGAACCGGCAAGCTCACCGGAGAGTTTTAGAGACGAAGCTGCCGGGCATGGACCGCTGGTCCAAAGAAACCCGGCCAATAGGCTGACCGCAAGGCCGCACGTCTTAGCGTTCATACGAAGGCCGTTCCATCCCCGGCCGTTGGTTTTAGTTTACCGTAAACGAAGCAGTCGGGGTCAGCGTCTGGTTGCGATTACGATCCGTCACTTTCATCTTCAGCGTGTATTGGCCTGGCTCCAAGCCCTTCAACGGCAGAAGTTTCTCAACCGTCGTCTGATTGGAAGAGGCGCTGTCGATCTTGGCCACTTCCTCGGAAAACTCAAATACCTTCTGGTTATTGCTGTTCCTTACCACTTCGTAATCGATGGACGCGTTTGGCTTTTGCGTCTTCTCGTCAGGGCCGAAATTATAGAGCTGCACGTAGAGACCTAACTTTTCATCGCGCTTGAACGTTTCATTCAATCGCGGCCGCACCTTGGAGGTACCGATGACAAACTGTCCCGTTCCGATGCTCTTAGTGGGAACCTTCTCAATCAAATCCGCCAGGACCACGGTGCTGGCCGCCAGCTTCTCATCGTCGTAATGGGGTACGTCGAGCGCCATTTCGTAATTGATCAAGGTGCCGCCGATGATATCCTTGGCTACCACGTTCAAGCGATACTTGCCCGGAGGAAGAGGCACGGACTTCTGATAGAGCGACGAGCCCTTCACGGCCTCGCCGAGCAACTCGGTGGGAACTTCCACCGTGACTACATCCTCAAATACGTTAACCACACGGCGGGACATGGAGGTTATCCGCGCGTAAATGTTCACTACCGCCTTCGAGACGCCGTCCTTCTGGCCGAATTGCAGATCGTGTTTATCGAACTGCAGCGTGACGTTTGTCAGCACGGTGGAATTTGTCATGCGCATGTAATCGGCACGGGCTTTCATCGGTAGCAGGTTGAACTTGATAGTCGAATTGACCTGCGCCTCCAGATCCTTAAACTTGATCACCGGCGGCTTCTGCAAATTTGCAAACTGCTGCAGCCTCTCAAACTGATTCATTTTGGACGACATTGGAGAATTTCCGGTTCCCAGGCGAGTGCCGTCCGTGCGGCTGAAGCGGTCGTTCTTTGAGGAAAGGCCCATCTGCTCCATCATGGTCAAACCGGCGCCGGGAACCATCATCAACGCGTCTTTCTCAGACGGATCCATGGTCATGCGGTACTCGCCGGTCATTGTGGGATCGACGAATTCGATGTTGATATCCGTACCGATCCCTTCAATCCAACGGTAGCGCCATTGCTCGAACGGATAGGTGGAGGTAGTGCCGCCGCCCTCTTCATACGGGCGCTCGTAGCTACCGCCCGACGGATGCGATTCGATTTCGGCGGGTGGGCCGAAGGTGATGTAAATGCGGCCGCGGTCGGTCTTCCAGCCGGGGATGCCGGAAGCGTAACGCTCGTTGGCGTAGGCGATACGGCGGTA
>JANXXV010000695.1 GCA_025350445.1 Bryobacteraceae bacterium
TCCCGCATTTTCCGATTGCGAACGCCAGAACGCGGACTCCCACATGCGCGGCATGCTGATGGGACAAACACTTTGCCTGCAGGTCCGCAACGCCACCGTACTGCTTGGCACCTGGCAAAACATCATGTTCGCCGAATTCGACGGGCCGCGCAGCCGCTCGCTGTCGGTGCAAATCTCCGGCATCTAGCCCGGAATGCCCAGATTCTTCACTCACGCGCAAGCCGAACGCGCTCTCCCCTGCGTGGAAAAGGCTTTGCGCGAACTGCTGCGTTTCCGCGGGGATCACCAAAAGGCGGCCGGCGAATTCCGCGCCTTCACCCACAACATCATGATGATGGGCGGCACGCAAGTGGACCACAGCCGCATCAATCCCATCCAGACCCGTAAAGACGAAAGCCTTGCCGGCCTGAAGCGGACGTTCGAAGAAGTTCAGGAATCCGGTGTGCTGATCAAAGACCCGGATGCCGGCCTGATCGATTTTCCAACCCTCTACAAAGACCAGGAAGTCTACCTCTGCTGGCGTTTCGGCGAACCCGCCATCGAGTTTTGGCACGGTGTCGAAGAAGGCTTTCGCAGCCGGAAAAAGATCGACCAGGAGTTCCTGGCCAATCATCGCGGAAATTTGTGACTCAAACCGGTGATTGACGCGGCTTCCTTCCGGCAAGTACACTTACATAGGATTATTAGGAGCCCAATCGCTCAAGGATGCTTCTCGCCCGTGAATTCGTTTCTTACCTCTCTCGCCAGCTAGTGCAGCGACTGACTCCGCAGATCATCGAAACAACAGACCCCGCGGCCGCCGTCGAGTTGATTCACACAATCATCAGCGATGAGTTGAACGCGGAGGATGATCTAAACGACGAGGTCCGCGAAATCCTCAGCCAGTACAGCGAGTACATGCGCCGTGAAGGCGTCAGCTACCAGGAGATGTTCCGCCGCATCAAGAAGACCCTGGTCTCGCAGCGGAAGATTGTACCCGCGGCCGGCCGCGACACCGGCGATCAGATGAAGCTCTCGCGCGACAAGCTGACCGACATTTCGCACAAGATGCTCGCCGCCATTCGCAAAGGCCGGCAATTCCGCCTGAAGAGGGATCAGAATGAGGTCCGCCTCCAGATCCTGATTAATATGACGGAGCTTCTTCAGATCGAGGAGAAGGTGGACCGCGCCTCACGCGCCAAGATCCGCACGCAGAAGAAGGAAATCCCCGAAGGCAGCGAAGAGTGGGATCTGCTGCAGCGCCGCTATTACGCTGAAGAGCTGAAGAAACTCGGCATCGATCTCTCCAGATGAACCCGGGAATCGTGGTGGTTGGAAGTCTGAACATGGACTTCGCGATCACCGTCGAAACGCTGCCCGCACCGGGCGAGACCGTTTTGGGCAAAGACTTCGCCATGATCCCGGGCGGCAAGGGCGCCAATCAAGCCAACGCCGCCGGAAAGCTGGCAGCCTCGCATCGCGTGAAGATGGTTGGCCGCGTGGGGTACGATGTCTTCGCCGATCACCTTAAGGCAAGCCTGGCGGCAGCAGGCGTAGATGTGAGCGGTGTTGTGGCGACGCGCGCGATACCCACGGGCACTGCCTTCATCTGGGTGGACAGGAACGGCCAGAACTCCATCGTGGTAGCCTCAGGCGCTAACCACGCCCTGACGCCGGCGGACTTGCCCTCGTTCCGCGGCGCGCGCTTCGTACTGTTGCAACTGGAAACTCCGCTCGATACAGTAGCTGCCGCGCTTAAGCTGGCGGGCAGGGAAGGTGCAAAGACGATTCTCGATCCCGCGCCAGCGCAGCTGCTCCCGGCGGATCTGCTTGCCGCCGTCGATATCCTGACGCCGAATGAGACCGAAGCCGCGATCCTGCTGGGCCGTCGGCCATCGAGGATCGCACTCTCAGAAGCCCCGGCCCTGGCCCGCGCCGTTCACGCGCTAGGCCCCAAAGCCGTAGTCCTGAAGCTAGGCGATGAGGGCTGTTTCTATTGGGACGGCCAAACCGAAATCCATTCGCCGCCATTTGCAGTAGAAGCCAAGGATGCCACTGCCGCGGGTGATACCTTCAACGCCGCGCTTGCGGTGGCACTCGCCGAAGACCAGCCGATCGCCGGCGCGCTCCGCTTCGCCAATGCCGCGGCGGCCATCTCAGTAACGCGAAAAGGCGCACAGTCTTCAGCCCCTAGCCGCAAAGAAGTAGACGAACTCCTGTAATCAATCCAAGGGTCAGTCACGCAGCTACAGTCTCAATTCACAAAGACCGATTGCCGCCGGTGGCGTCGCGGAATACTTTCAGAGCTGCGAACGCAAGCGAGTGGTTGGACCTTATCAGCTCAATCCCGGTAAACCAAATACCGCGAATTCCCGTAAACCGGCTGGACATCGTTCAGTTCGTGACCTTTCTGAAAAACCACAAAATCGATCCCTAACACGCGGTACTCGTTCAACGGCAGCACCTTCTCCACCAGGCGCCACCGCCGCCACCACTCATTCGCGAATGCCGGCAGAAAATTCACCTGACCGCCGCTTTTCCAATCCACATACAGGGCCCGCAGCGCACGCGCCCGGAACACTCCGGGATACTGCGCCTGCCCGGCGTCGGCAAATTGAAACACTGCATCCTTCGGCGTGTTCGCCTTAGCCCAGTCCACCAGTTCCGTCATCTCCGCCGTATGCGCCGCGGGATAATTTCTCACCATTCCCAGAGTTGGAATCAGTGCAAACGGCAGCAGCGCCGCAAGGACCGTGAACGGCGGCCGATGCACAGCCGCCACTGCAACCGCGGCCAGCAACAGAATTACGATAACCCGGTCCACCATCAGCGGCTGCAACAAGTTTGATATTGTAGGCACCGCAAACGGCGCCAGGAAGAACAGAAAGCCCTCCAGGTATCGCCGGTTCTCCACCGCCCGGATACCCGCCACTGCCGCCAGCAACGCCGCAAAGAACGTTACTAGCAGCAGATAGCGGGCCGGTTGAAACTGTGGCATGAGACTCCACTTCCAATTTTCCAGCAACAGATACGAAAGCGCCGGACTCAACGCACCAATCAGCGGCAGAGCGATGCAGAATATCCGCATCTCCCCGGGCAGCGTGCCCCGCACCCGGAAAAAGGCCGCCAACGAAACAGCCCACAGCAGCAAAAAATGCTTCCACCAAACCGCGATCCAGATCGAGACCCAGTTATAGCTGGCGCGCATCCGCTGCAGCTTTTCCAGCACCGGATCCACCTGCCCGAAAATGTCCTGATGATACGAGATTCCAGCCTGCGTGCACGCAAAGACCGCCAGCAACAGCGCAGCGCCGGCAAGCGCAGCCGCCGCCCGGTATTCACGCCTCCACAACGCCACTGCCCCGTAGACCAGGCAAAACGCTAACGCGGTAGGTGGATGGAACAGAAACGCCACACCAGCGGCCACAGCCCCGCCGGTCCAGCGTTTGTGCAGCATGAGTCCCAGCGCCAGCAGAAGAAACGCCAGCGCAAACCCGCGCGGAACGGGCTCATATTCTACAGTCAGCACGGCCGGCCCGGAGATCGTCGCCCCCAGCGATAGCATTGAGGCCAGCAACAGCGCCATCCGGTTCGACAACCCAATCCCGGTACCCAACAGCAGCAATCCCAAAATGCCAATCGTCCGGTAGACAAACTGCTGGCCCATGAGCACGCCCTCAAAGCCAACTCCGGTCGCTCTACGCAGCGCAATCGCCACCTCGTCGTAGACCGTAAACGCGACGTGCGGATTGATCGCCACAATGTCGCGCGTCAGCACGGAGGGATCCCAGAAGTGCTCCAGAATCGGCAGATAGATTTGTGTATCGGATTGAAGAATTGTGTGGCCGGGAAAGTAGAAGAAGCCGATCAGCGACAGACCCAGAACCGCCGCGCCAAGCAGCCGCTTCTCCGGCATCAGTTGGCCGGCGTCTTGTCGAGCTGCTGCTTTGCCCACATGCGGTTTGGATTGAGCTCCAGGGATTTTGCCAAGGCCACGCGCGCGTCGGCGTTGCGGTTCAGTTTACGCAGCGCAATCCCCAGCCACATTCGCGCCTCGGCCGACTTCGGGTTCAGTTGCAGCGCCTTCTCGAAGTCTTTCACCGCCAGTTCGGCGCCGCCTCCAAACGCCGCCGGCAGATAGTAGTTGCCAACGCCGCGGCTCAGATAAGCGGCCGCCGATTTCGGATCCAGCTCAATCGCTTTGTTGATAGAATCCAGCGCGCACCGGCCGTACTTCATCCCCAGCAGCGCGTTTGCCGGAATCACCTGGCCGCAGAGCGTCCCCAGAATGCGGTGATACTCGGCTTCCTGCGGCTTCAGCGCCACCGCGCGCTCGGCAGTCTTGATACCCGCCTCGGCCACCGTCTTCGCCTGTCCTTTGTCTTTGACTTCAATCGCCACCTCGGCGAGATACGATTGCGCCAGTGCGAGCCGGTATTGCGCCGGCGCGTCGTTTGCCTGCTTGGCCGCCACCGCCGACAAATCGGCGATCATCTTCTCAAGGGATGGACGATCCTGACGGTCCCGCGCCGCCTCAAGTTCGCCGGAAGTGGCGCCGCGCAGGCAGAGAGCAACGGTGAATAGAACAGCGATTCGCATCTTCATTACGACTATAGACGCGCCACCTGCCTGTGAATGAGCAGAAAATACAGCCCCAGGCACGACAAAAGTACGCCGTTCACGGCCAGCACCACCGGCACAGTGAAAACCGGCACCAGTGCGCCCGTAATCAGCGCCCCAATCGGCATCCCGCCGCGGAATGCCACGTTATACACGCTCATCACACGCCCGCGCATCGCATCCGGCGCAATCAACTGCACCAGCGAGCTGATCATCGAAAAAACCGCAATCAGGGCCGCTCCAGCCAGGAACAGCAGGACGCAGCTCAGGATCAGCGACTTCGACAGTGCAAACGCGGCGATCAAAGCGCCCAGCGCCACCAACGTCATCAAAGTGGCTTGGCCCCGGTTCGGAATATTCCCGAACGCCGCCACCAGCAACGCCCCCGCCACCGCTCCAGCTCCGGAAGTGCACAGCAGCAGCGTATAAATGCTTGGCCCCATGTGGAAGATATCCCGCGCCACCACCGGCAGAAACACGATCAGCGGCACGCCCAGAAACGTCATCAGAAACGCCAGCACGATCAATGGCAGCATCTCCTTTTTTCCGCGTATGAAACCGAGCCCTTCTTTCATACTGCTCAACAGCGAAATGCCCGGCTTGGCCAGAATGGGCCGGATCCGCAACAGCAGAAGTGAAATGATCACCGCCACGAACGAAAAGCCGTTCAGCGAGAAACACCATGCAGCCCCCAGGCTGGTCAGAGCCAGCCCGCCCAGCATCGGCCCGATCACCCGCGCGAGATTGAACTGAATTGAGTTCATCGCAATTGCGTTCGGCAGATCTTTCGGTTCCACCAGCGTGGGAATCAGCGCCTGATAGGCGGGCCCCCCGAACGCCTGCGCCAGTCCCACGACGAACGATAAGGACAGAATCTCCCACACAGCCACCTTGGAGAAGGCGAACAGCGATGCCAGCAGGAACGCGCAGGACATCTGCACCAACTGCGACCCTACCAGCAGCTTCCTACGGTCAAACCGGTCGGCAATCACTCCACCCAACAGCGAGAAGAGGAAGATGGGAATCTGCCCGAGGAACGAATCGAGCCCCAGCAGAAATGCTGAGTTCGAAATCTGCAACACCAGCCAGCTTTGCGCGACGGTCTGCATCCAAGTGCCGATGCTGGACGTGCAGGCGCCAATCCAGAGAAGCCGGAATTCGCGGTATTCAAATGCTTTGAAAACTCGATTCAGCAAATCAGAGACCTGTTAGGGCAGCGGTTTTTGCCGGTGGATCAGGTGAACGATGTTCCCGTCTCCATCCGCAAAAAACACCAGCCGGTTGCCCATGGTCTCATATGGCTCTGTAAGGAATTGCACGTTCCGGCTCTTCAGTAATTTGTGGCCTTCATCGAAGTCGTCCGTCATGATCGCCAAGTGCCGGATCCCAACGTCTTTCATTTTGTTCGATCCGCGCTCGCCCTCCGACGGGATGATCTCAAGCATGCTGCCGTTCTTCGCCTTCACGAAGTAATTCCCCGCATACTCGAAATTGATGTGGAATTCTAAATGGTCCACGTACCACTGCGCCAGCTTTTTAGGGTCGGGCGATGCGATCGCCGTATGCTCCAGTCCATTGAACATACTGGTGAGTTTAACAGACTCATCCACGATCGCATTCGCCCGATCGGGCAGAGACCCACCGGCACCGTTCCGATCTCGCCCTCCGCCAAATCCGCCAAGACAGAACAGAGGCTTCGATAGCGGCTGAAAATGCCGGGAAGCTCACATCCATTGTGACCTCTTTCGGCCCGTGTGGAGTGCTCGCGCGAAAGGCTGTAGCACTGCGGACCGGGCGGTTGGATGCCGGCAGCCGCCAAAGTGAACCAAACATCCAATGAGAACTTTACCGATTTGCGCCACCATACGATTAGGATCAAAACAACATGGCGATGTGGCTATGGATAGGCGTTGGCAGTGTAATGTTCTTGTTGCTTCTGTTGCTGTCTGATACCGTGTTTCGCTTGACAACGTATGGGATCTTTGTCGTCCCTACTTATCTGCTATTACGAAGCGTCGACCGGATTGCATCGCTAACACCCTTGCTGCTATTGAAGATCTCAGGGGTAATCTTTTGCGTCTCAATATCGTCGGCCTGGTGCGCCGCTCATGGCGCCTTTGGAGCGGACTGGATCAGTGGCCTGACGGCGGAGGCCGATACTACGAGCAATGGATGAGGTTGTCAGACACGGAAACTGATGAAGACTACTACGATTGGCTAGCCAGGAAGAAGGATTGGCGGGATACTTGGGCTTCCTGGGCCAGGATGGATCGCGAATTAAGTCAAGATCACAATCAACAGCGCGAATGATGTCCCGCCCAACTAACATCCTCCGGGCCTGCACCGCACGTCCAGGCTGCATGGGCTAGCCACCCTTCCAAACCATCGGGACCTCGCAGCGCGAATAGAACGCCGGCGAGAGCATCGGTCCGTATGCCGGAGCCAAACTGCACGCTAGCAGGATGGCCGCCGAGTAGTTCTAAAGCCAATTGACCACAAGCGGATCGGTTGACGGGTTTCACGACATAATGTCCGGGATGTGTCCCACATGCTTTCTCACTCATACTTGCTCCCAGCCTTCGTCAAGTACTTCTGGGATAATCCGAGCGAGGTGTTTTCAGCTCTTTCGGTGCTTATTAACTTCGTCGCGTGTGTCTGTCTGTTCTACTACACGCGCCGGACAACGGAACTAAGGGACGAAGCGAGGAAACAGTCAGAGATTCAGAGCAATGTGTACGAAGCTTCTATCCCGCCGCTACTGATGGCAGAGTTCTCCCCGCCACTGGGCACGGTGCTTCTGCGGAACGTAGGATCTGGTCCGGCACTAAGCGTTCAGTTCGGACCAATTAACATGCCTACGCGGACTATTCAGTTCGACTATATTGCCGTCATTGCGCCTGGCGACTCCGCTACTCTTAGCTGCACAGATGAAGGCGTTTTCGACCTAAGCGCAATGTCGATCCTGGAATTCCGCCTCTTGCTTGAGACCACCGAGTGCGCAGGGATTAAGGGTGAGAAGGAAGGTAACGGGATGAAGCTTTTTGCATCTCACTATTTACGATCCGCTCCGGCATCCGAAGCGCGAACGGTAACTGCTCGAAGCCTGTCGAACATGGTACCTACATTCCGGTTCAATCCGCGGCTCATTGGTGAAAACAAACGCGAAGTTCTTGAATACGGTGGCCATACGGTTGAGCAGTCTCCCGCCCGTCTGTAGGCGGAGGCAGGGTTTAAACTGCTCCGCCAGCAGGTCTGTACCCTTGAGCCCAGTTATGAAGTCGGGATGGGCGACTCAAAACTGTCTTGGAGTAGCCGCTCAAAACCTGATAGCATCGTTAAAGATGCTTTTGAGATGCGGAAAACGCCATGGTTAATTTGAGTCAGGATATCCACCCACTAACCAACTTCAAGCGAAACACGAACGACTTCGTGAACCGATTGAAAAAGACGCGGAGGCCCGTCGTACTCACCGTGAACGGCAAGGCCGAACTCGTGGTCCAGGACGCCGAGAGCTACCAGCTGATTCTTGACCGGCTTGATCGGTTCGAAACCGTTGAGGCGATTCGACTCGGCATCGCTGCAGCAAAGGAAGGCCGGGTCAAGCCCGCACGGCAGGCGCTGGCGGAACTTCAGGAAAAGCTTGGCATTTCAGGTTGACATCACTGAACCGGCGCTCGTCGATGCCGAGGTCTATGTTCAGTTCCTGCGTGAAATCAGAAAGGAATATGAGGCGGCAGAGCGTTGGTTTCGCGGACTTTGTTCAGGCGATATATTCTCTTGAAGAATTACCTCAGCGCTGTCCGGTGATTCCTGAGCAAGAAGCGTTCCCCCTGGAAATTCGCCACCTGATCTACTTCTCGCACCGGATCATCTTTCGCGTTGAACCCGACAAGAACAGGGTTATCATCTTCCGGATTCATCACGGTTCCAGGCGCGGGCTTGCCAAGGGTGACCTTCCATAGGTGGCTTGCTTTCGTCAACGTCGCGGAGAGTAGGCCCGCACCCATCAATAAACTTCAAAGCTAAAAGTCTGGTTCGAACCATCCGGCGAAAGCGTATACTGCCCGTTCTCCAAGGTCTGGTCCACTTCCACTTTCCACAGATTGTCACCCAGCCGGGTCGCGTTCAGATAGATTGGCTTCGGTGCGTTCCGCTGCTTCTTGCGGGAGATCACCACTTCGCGGTTCCCATTCTTGACGTCCATCTTAAAGGCCGACAGTTTTTCGGCCGACAATTTTTCAGTGCGCATGATGAAGATGGGCTCGGCCAGCGGCGTCTTCGCCCGCGCCGCCACGCCCGGCACCACTGCCACCGTCGCATCCTTTCGCGTTTCTTCGCGCGCCTCCACCGCCTCGGTTTCAATCAGCGTATTGGCGTGCATCAGGTAGGGAACGTCGGCCTTAGCCGGCTTTGGCCCGGTATATTTCTCGGCGGCAGTCAAACTCAACGCAACAACGAGGATTGCAAGAAAGCGCATAATCTTCATTCTAGCGGCGCGACAGCGCCTCGTTGCGTTCCTCTATCGTCACCAGCAGTTTCTGCGTTTCCAGTTCGTCCACCGGCTTGCTCAGCAAATATCCCTCGCCGCCTTTGAATGCCCGGGAAACCTCCGGGTCCTGTCCTTCCGCCATCAGCACGAAGACGCCAATCAGTCTCCGCGTGCGGTCGAAAAATTCCACCCAGTTCATCCCCGGCAGCCGCACCGAGCAGAAGGCGATATCGAATCGCAGCCGCTGCGCCATCTCGATGGCCTCTTCCGCGCTCATCACCGGCACCACCCTGTGTCCCCGGGAACTCAGATAGCCCAGCAGCGTGCGCTGCGTTGGCGCTTCCGGCTCCACAATCAGAATCGTCAAAGCGTTGCTGGTGCGCCGGGAAGTGTCGATCGTGTCGTCCAACCCGCGCTGCGAATACTGGTGCAGAGGCAATTCCACCTCAAACCGCGACCCGGACGGGAGGTTGCGCAACAGACGGATCTCGCCCCCGTGCCCCTGAATAATTGCGCGGCACACCTGCAGGCCCAAATCGCTCCCGCTCGGCTGATCGTCGAACGGGTCGCCCTGCTCGGCAACCGGCGTATGATCCGAGTAGTCGATCGTGAGTCGTACATGCCGTCCGATCACGCGGCTGGAAACCGCGATCGTCTTCACCGGCGATTCGGTCAACGATTGTTCGGCGTGAACCAGCAGATTCAGCATCACCTGCTCGAGTTGGCTCTGGTTGCCGAGCACCAGCAGGCTGCCCTCCGGCAGATTATCCCGCGCCTGCACGCCCTTCAAATTCCACTCGCGCTCGCGGAACTCCATCAGGCTGCTGAGAACCCCGTTCACGTTCAAGGGCTTCGTTTCCGTCTGCTCAGGATCTACGAATGAAACCAGCCGCCGCACGATCTCCGACCCTCGATGCGCCTCAAAAGAGATCTCCCGCAAATCGTCTTCGGGCACAATCGCCGGGCGCACCATCAGAATCCGGCTCGCCAGCCGGTCAATCGCATCCAGCGGCCGCCGCAGTTCGTTCGCCACTCCGGAAATCAACTGTCCGGCCGCCGCCATCTTCTCGCTCCGCAGCAATTGCTCCCGCATCGACTGCTGCTCCTGCAGTTTGAGAGAGGTGGCAATCTGGTTCGCCAGATGCTGCAAACTCACCTGTTCGTCCACACCGCTGATGCGTCTCCTGGTGGCGTACTTGATCACCATCATCCCCAGCAAATCGTGTTGCGCGAACATCGGCACAAACAAGACCGCCCGCGGCAGGTCTTCATCCGGTTCGCCCTGCATGATGGGGCTCTTCCCCGTATCGGGAACGTGCAGCAGGGTACGGTTGCGGAAACTCAATGCCACCGCGGAGGCGAACTGGCCTGTGGGCGACTGAATGTTAAGCGAGCGCGGTTCCGGGTCCGCCGCTGTCGGCACACGGTCGAGCGTCCCGGTGCTCTTGTTGTACAAGTAGAGGCAGATATCGCTGGCGCGCAACATCTTCGCCAGCGTGTCGTGTAGCTTCTTTGAAATTTCAGCCGGTGTATTAGCGGAGATCGCTTCCTCGGCCAACGTCGTCATAGCCCGCAGCCGGCGCCGCTGGTCCGCCATCGCCCGTTCCCGGATCCACCACAGCCCCAGCGCCAGCCCCACCACCACCAATCCCACCAGCACGCCTTCCGGAGGCACAATCCAGCCCCGGTCCAGCAACTTCACAGCCGATGCGTCGCCGATCAGGATCTGGAAGAAACGGTCGTGCGGCGGCACCGGACAGTATTGGGAGCTGAAACCGATCACGCTCACCCGGTCTCCCGGCGCGAAACGGCTAAGCCCAATCCCGTTGGATCGCGAATCGCGCGGCAGAAATACCCGAATCGGCACCTCTCGCGGACTGCCGATCAGAATCACATCCCCGCCGGAATTATCTCCGGTGGTGATCACGTAGCTGTCCACCACAATCAGCGTTCCCAGCGATCCAAACCCATTTAGTTCGGAGACTGTGGCCCGCCGCGCCGACGGAGGGGCCACCCGCCCGATCGTGTATATATTCCTGGGTTGCAAAACCGGAAGTCCCGCCCGGTTCGACAGCAATCCATCCACACCTATGTGATCGCCCGGTTCCAGGGCGGCGAACAATTCATCGGTGCCTTCCAGGGTCAAACCCCGGCCGGCGCCATCCTCGATCACCAGATGGCTATAGTCCCGTAAATGGATCGAACGCGCAGCCACCACCCCTTCCACGGAAATCTGCTGCCCTTCAAACACCGGGGCATAGCTGGGGGGGCGTCGCGAGCCGGCCTCTTCAAGCGACAGCTTCGCCGGCTGGGCCGCAAGCGCGGCAACCGTCGCCAACGCAATTACACAGCCGTGGATGAGGCGATGGATTGGAGCCATGGTTCTAGCCCGGCGTCGAGAAAGTCGGGAACCGCCAGGTCCACGCCGGGAAGCGCCGGCAGCGTCGTCGTCAACCCGGCAACCCGCATGCCAGCCGCGCGAGCCGCCTCGATCCCCGTTAACGAATCCTCGAAGACAACACAATTACCCGGCGAAATCCCTAACAGATCCGCCACCTTAAGATAGATATCCGGATGCGGCTTCGGCAGGCGTACTTCATGCCCACTCACCACAGCCCGAAAGTACTGCTGGATATTAGTACCAGACAACACAAGGCCTACATTAGCAGGTTCGCCGTTGGTGGCGAGCCCGATCGGACGATGCCGATGCCGTTCCAGAAACTGAATCACCCCGGGAACCATGTGGGAATCCAGCTTGGGAGCCATCATCTCGCGGTAAAGCTGCTCTTTCCGCGCACCGTGCTCGAGCACTTCCTCGTCCGATAAGGAGACGCCGCGGAAAAAATCCCGCACGATGGCGTCGTTTCTCTTCCCCAGCATCCGGTCTTCAATTTCAGGAATCTCAATCCCGTAGCGTTGTAAATACGCCAGCCAAGCCTCGGTATGGGTGGAGGTGGAATCGATCAGCACCCCATCCATATCGAAAATAAGCCCCAAGGCGTTCAACCCCATCTTTCCAGTGTACTCGTTTTCCGGCTCGCCTGGGACTTAGCTTGTCACCGCTCCGGTACGATTGCTACAGGTACCTTGGTACTTGCCCATTTTTTTATTTGCGACTGTATGGGCGCGTGGCTGGTTGTGTGCCTTACCGCAAATATCCAAAAGCGGGATATCGATGGCGGAAATAGCCTGTATAGCCGCGCCCAGGCGGTTAATGAAAATCGTGCCGCGATACATTCGATACCACCGGCGCACCGCTTCGAGCGGATTCCCGCCTACCAATAACGATCAGAGTCCATCCATGAAATCCATCCCTTCATCCTGGCTTCGCTTCGGCGTATCGACACAAGCCTACGCCGCCGTCCGCATATTGGAGTAACCACAGCGGAGTAATCACGGATGCCGCCATTGGGGGAAAGTTTCAGAATCCCCATGTAGGCGGGTCTAAGCGGCTCTTTCGCACCATTGTCGCTGTAAAGCCCGTCCGATTTCAGCCCGAACAGTTCTACATCGGTGATCTTCAACGGCGCACCCGCTCCGCGCTATGATTTCGGCAATCCAAACAAGGGCTGTCCCTCCAGCGGATTCAATTGCGGAGTTAACACAAGGCGTCCAGCCGCCTGTTCATGTTCAAGGTCACGTCTAAGTCGTTTCGGGGCCACGCGGCCCGCGGCTTCGTGCCCGGGAGCACCGCCAAGGCAGCTGACGCCGTCCGGATTCCACTCACGCTTCCCCTTGTATGCCGTTAAGGGAACCAACGGGCATCCCCAGTATCCATCGAGGTGAAACGCAATTTGATAAGAATGCTTTCCCGCAAGGTTAAACTCGATGTCCGCAAGATTGTGCATGGCCGGGGCCTGATAGGACCAACCGGCCCCAGTTCACCGGCGGGTGTTAACTGCCGTCCAGACATTGTGCCCGCTTCCATACAACCGTCTGGACGCCAGTTCACTATTGCCGTCCCGGGCTGTTGGCCTTTCGGCGAATACTTGGCACACTACAACTACATCTATGCCTGGGATTCCGAACGCCACCGCAGTTGAGCGAGCGCTTTCCATTCTCGAATTTCTTGACAGCTCGCGGCGCGGACTCAATATCTCCGAGATGAGCCGCAAGCTGGGAATCCC
>JANXXV010000737.1 GCA_025350445.1 Bryobacteraceae bacterium
AGCTAGGCACTCGTAGATGCTCCTGAACTCCAGTAAACCTGAAGCTTGGACAAGGTACAAGCGATCGCATGCACCAGCGGGCAATATTTCCGGTGTGCCAGAGGCTTCGCCGAACTTAACCTCGAATCTCGATGTCCGTCCATCAGCGCCGGTGGTTTCACATTCCTCACGCGCAACCGAGTAGGTTCGATTGGATTCAAACTGTATCTCTATCGTGTAGAAACCCCGAGATTGCCACGACGTCGTCCACTCAATGCGCAACTCGGTCGTCGACGGCATCCGAGCAGGTGCCGGTATGATGCTTAATACCCCACCGGCATTGTTCACGGCATTTTCAAGCGAGATTTTCAACCCATCGCGGATGAATAGCAATCCGTCGGTGAAGTTCGTCTTGCCTGATCCGTTTGGACCTACGATATACGTGAGCGGCTCCGAAATCTTCACCTCGGAATTGAGGATGCTCCGAAAGTTTCTGATCGCTACTCGCTCTATTGCGAACCGCTCGGACATGCTACCAGTGTCTCATCGTAATGTGCTCATGAGTGATGTTTCATCTAATTTGCTAGCCCACAGCCCATACCACTACTCGTCCGTAACGCACCCCAAACTGGCATTCTTCACCAACCGGATATACTTCGCCAGCGTCCCCCTTGTCGACTTATAAGCCGGCATCGTCCACCGCGCCCGCCGCTCCGCCAACTCGGCATCCGTCAAATCCACCATCAGCAAATTCTCGCCCGCGTCCAGCGTAATCCGGTCGCCCGTCCGCACCAGCGCAATCGGTCCGCCCTCCTGCGCTTCCGGCGTCACATGCCCCACGATAAACCCATGCGACCCACCCGAGAACCGCCCGTCCGTCATCAGCGCGACGTGATTGCCCAGCCCAGCGCCCATGATCGCCGAAGTCGGCGTCAGCATTTCCGGCATTCCCGGACCGCCCTTCGGCCCCTCATACCGAATCACAATCACGTCGCCCTTTTCAATCTCTTTCCGCTCCAGCGCGTGCAACATATCCTCTTCCGAGTCGTACACTTTCGCCGGACCGCTAAACCGCGAACCTTCCTTCCCGGTGATCTTCGCCACCGCACCCTCCGGCGCCAGGTTGCCCTTCAATATCTGAATATGCCCAGTCGGCTTAATGGGCGAGGAAAGCGGCTGGATGATCTGCTGCCCTGCCTTCAGGCCCGGCAGATCCTTCACGTTCTCCGCCAGCGTCTTCCCAGTCACCGTCATGCAAGTGCCGTCCAGCAGCCCGGCTTCCAGCAGCATCTTGATCACCGCCGGAATGCCGCCCACCTCGTGAAGCTCTTCCATCATGTATTTCCCGCTCGGTTTCAGATCCGCCAGCAGCGGCACGCGATTGCTCACGCTTTGGAAATCGTCAATCGTCAGCGGCACATCCATCGACCGCGCCACCGCGATCAGATGCAGCACGGCATTCGTAGACCCGCCCAGCACCGTCACCAGCACCATGGCATTCTCAAACGCGGCGCGCGTCATGATGTCGCGCGGCTTCAGGTCCAGTTCCAACAGCAGCTTGATCGCCTTGCCGGCCTCGATGCACTCGGTCAGCTTCTTCGGATCTTCGGCCGGAATCGACGCGCTGTACGGCAGCGACATCCCCATCACTTCAATCGCCGACGCCATCGTGTTTGCCGTATACATCCCGCCGCAAGCGCCCGCGCCGGGGCAGGCATGGCGCACCGTATCTTGCCGCTCCTTCTCACTCATGTGGCCGGTGATAAACTCGCCGTAACTTTGAAACGCGTTGACGATATCGAGTTTCTTTTTCTCTTCGCCGCAACCAGGTTTGATGGTTCCGCCGTAAACAATCAGCGCCGGGCGGTTCATGCGGCCAATGGCGATCATGCAGCCCGGCATGTTCTTGTCGCAGCCAGGGATCGAGATGTTGGCGTCGTACCATTGGCCGCCCATGATGGTCTCAATGGAATCGGCAATCAGGTCGCGCGATTGCAGCGAAAAACTCATCCCCTCGGTGCCCATCGAAATTCCGTCGCTGACGCCGATGGTATTGAAGCGCATCCCCACCAGTCCGGCCGCGGTGACGCCTTCTTTCACCTTCGCCGCCAGATCCAAAAGATGCATGTTGCACGGGTTGCCTTCAAACCAGACGCTGGCGATACCCACCTGCGCCTTGTTCATATCGGCTTCAGTCAGGCCGGTGGCGTAGAGCATGGCCTGCGAGGCGCCCTGCGACTTCGGTTGCGTAATTCTGGCGCTGTATTTGTTCAATGGATGGGACATGAGGTTGATCTCAAATTCTATCAGCCACCCGCGCCAAACATCGCAAAGTACTCTTTGCCGATAGCCGCAACACCATGGCTCGGTGTACTATAGGAATTTGTGCATGAAAGACTTATTTGATTCGCTCAAGCCCGGGGACGCGGATTGGTTACTCGCGCGGTCCATTGACCCGGAACGTCTGCCAGCCCACATCGCAATCATTATGGATGGCAACGGACGCTGGGCGAACCGCCGGAACATGCCCCGTGTGGCCGGGCACCGCGCCGGGATTGACCCGGTTCGCAGTACCGTGGAATCCTGCGCGCGCCTCGGCATCACCGCATTGACGCTGTACGCCTTCTCGGTCGAAAACTGGAAGCGCCCGCGGCATGAAGTGGAAACGCTGTGGCGCCTGCTGCGCTTTTATCTCCGCCGCGAACTTCCGGAACTGATGGAGAACAACATCCGTCTTGCGGCCATTGGGCGCCTGGAAGCGCTGCCGAAACAAGTCCGTCAGGAATTGGAATCGGTAATGGAGGCGACGGCCGGCAACACCGGGCTGATCGTCAACCTGGCCATCAATTACGGCGGCCGCGCCGAACTCGTCGACGCCGTCAACGCGCTGCTGGACCAGGCTCGTATCGAAGGCACGCTTGATCGTCTTCAGGTAAAGGAAGAAGATATCGCGTCCAAACTTTACACCGCCGGAATTCCCGATCCCGACCTCCTCATCCGCACCTCCGGCGAGATGCGCATCAGCAATTTCCTGTTGTGGCAGATCGCCTACTCCGAAATCTATGTGACCGAAACGCTCTGGCCGGACTTCAAACGGTCGGATCTGCTGCGGGCCATTCTCGACTATCAGAAGCGCGATCGCCGCTTCGGTGGTGTGAAGACGGATGTGGCGCCGGAATCGGCCGAACCGGTGGCGGAGGCCGTCGCCGTCCCGGCGCGCTAAACCCGCCGAATGAAGCGAGTTCTCACGGCACTCGCGCTCATCCCCTTCGCCATCTACGCCATCTTCTTCGGGCCCCCCTGGTTTTTCCTGCTCTCCGCCGTCGCTATGGCCCTGCTTTGCTACTCGGAATATTCGAACATTGTAGCCGGCTACGGTATTCACCCTCCCGGCCTGCCCGGTGCCGCAGTGGGAATAGTGCTGTTTTTCGACATTGCCTACGTCCGGCTAGTGGCCCTGGCGGCCCTGATGCTTTCGCTTCGCTTTCGCGATCTGGCAAAAGGCCTGGCCTACGCCGCAGCCATGACCCTAGGTGCGGTCTACATCTTCGGCGCATGGCGATGCGCCATCGATCTGCGCGCGCTGAATCCCAACTGGCTGCTCTTCGCCCTGGCCATCAATTGGACCGGCGACGTAGCCGCCTATTATGTAGGCCGTGCGATAGGGAAGCACAAGCTCGCGCCACACATTAGCCCCGGCAAAACCATTGAGGGCGCGATAGGATCCTTAGCATCGGCCGCGCTCTTCGGAGCCGGTTTCGCCCACTGGTGGCCCGAAGGTTTATCCATGGCCGTGTGGATTCCGCTGGCGGTTGTCACCAATGCCGCCGGGCAGTTCGGCGACCTCACCGAATCGGCGCTCAAGCGCGGAGCGGGAATGAAGGACAGCGGTACGCTGCTTCCCGGACACGGCGGTTGGCTCGACCGGCTCGACAGCAGCCTTTTTACCCTGCCCGTTGTCTACTGCGCTCTGCAGTGGATCAAGCCCTAATTAACCTGGATCCGGCAGGTGGAGCTACCTGAAACCAGAGAGGCCCTTAGCCTGCAAGCAATCGCAATTGAATCAGTTTTCGTCCAAGAAGTGAATTGCGAAACAGTTGAAATTCCGAGCTATTTGAGCAGCTTGGCAAGATGCGCAGGATTTCAAGTGCCGGATTTAGGTTAAGAAGACAGCACACCAGACAGATCTCATCAAACAGGTTCACTCCAAAATCCGCGTTGATCGGGTGCATCGCGTGCTTATAATGCCGGCCGCGGATAAAGCGAATGAACACGACTGACTTGGCCTGTCCAGCTATTTCTTGGAAGCTGCACTAGTTCAAGCGGATGGCGAGCAGCGCCGGAGCCGAAACGCGGCCGTCGATCGAGATGGTCAGTGGCACTTGCGCTCCGAGCGTAACGTTCTGCGGCAGGAACAAAAGAACCTGATGCCCGGCGCCCACAGCGGCAATCTGATTGACCGGAATGTCGATCCCGCCGACGTTCGCGGTCACTCGGGAAACAGCCACTGTTGAGCCTGCGTCCGCCAGGCCAATCACCTGCACGTTTAGCAAATCGCCTGGGTGGGCCGGTCTGGCGCCGTCCACTGGTTGGTTAAAAACGGAGTTGACCGCGTTGATCAGCGGAGGCGCGGGATCCACTGAGACGCCGATTGCCAGGCCTCGCTGTCCATTCGTATCGACGCGCAGCGAATTCTGTCCCAGTGTGGCATCGGCCGGAATTTGGAAGGTCAACTGATTTCCATTCACCGACAGTATCGGCAGTTGCCGGTCATTCCAGGTAAGCGTCAACGCGGAATTGGCGAGCGGCGACGGCGTGGTGAGAACCGTCGCGATCACGGTGTTTCCCGCATTGAGGAGCGGCAGGCTGCCGGCAGCGTTGACCACTTGGGAACTGAGCGAGATGGTCCGGTTACTGGCTGTTTGCGCCTGGAATCCAAACGGCTGCGAGACTACCTGCAGCCCTGAGGTGACGCTCAAGACTGTCGTGATGGAAGCCGCATTCGGGCTGACCGAGACGTTGGCAACGATGCGGTTCGGACCGCTGACCCAGACTCTCCGCACTACGATGTCGCTCGATCCAAACCCAACCACGCTCTGGCCGTCGGCAAAGTTCGTATTGACGCCGTTGATCTCCACCAACGCATCGGTTCCCGCCGGAAGCGAACCAGGGTTGGCACTCACCGAAGAAACCGCCGTGTCGATTGGGGCTGCAATCGACAGGTCGCCGCTGTAAGCAAAGACCGGTGCGGTGTCACCTTGGAGAAACGCGGAGTCTTGCCCGTCCCCATTCACGGCCACCACATTGGCGCGGTAACTGGAGGGTGCCGCGGGAGGTGTTACCACGATGCGGCCGGTTTCATCCAGGCTGCGGAAGGCGGCTTGAATTCCATCGAAATAGATCTTGGTGTCGGCACTCAGATTCGTTCCCGCGACGGCCACGGTGCGCGCTCCGCTAGCGTCGAACGAGGTGGTCACCGAGGTGACTGACGGCGGCTGATTCTGCACCTGGAAAAAGCCCGCCGGCAATACATAGATATCGTTGTTAAAGGAGAACACCAGGTGCCGCGGACTATCGGCGGCGAGGAAGGACCGCACATCCACGTCCATCTGCAGGTAAGAATCGGGGGCCTGAGAATACGGCTTGATGGGAAGATTCACGCCGCCCAGAACACTCACGGTCAGCCCGCTCGCCGGAGCGCTGTTCGCCACCAGTCCGGCGCCGCCCGCCACGATGAACGGCCGCGGAATAGCCGGGTTCAGATACGGCGGCTTCACCGTGAAATTTCCCGGAAACGCGTAGGTCTGCACCGAATGAATTTGCACCGGCGTACGGGCTCGCACCGTAAAATTGATTCCGTCCGTGCCGGCTCCAGCCGTCACGGGGAGGGGGAATGCCTGCTGCGTGTCTTTCGTTCCCGGATAGAACTGCGTGTCGAAGTTCAGCGCCGGCTGGATCTCGCGGCGGTCCGGATCGATAGGCGGGAAAATATTCGCCGGATGCGTCTCACCAAACTGCGCCGGTGGCAAAGGATGTACGTAGACCAGATACTGCCGCGGCGACAAGCCTTCGATCCGATAGGTCCCATCCGGGTTTGTTAACGCGCTGACGGCGGGCCCGCTGGGCGAAATCGCCACCACCGAGGCCAGATTCACTCCCTGCCCATTGAGCGTGACGCGCCCGCTGATGCTGCCGGTGGAAGTGGCGAACGTCCGGGTGGGGTAGAGAATCGAGATACCCGCGACATCGTCGGCGGCCAGGGGTTTCGATCTACTCGTCGCGCGCGTGATGCTGGTGGACATGGCGCTTGAAGTGAGCGTGTGCTGTAACCCCAGCGTGTGCCCTAGCTCATGCACCAGCGTGCCGAACAGAGATTCGCCGTAGCTCGGCTTCGAGCCAAGGTCGTTGCGGATGGTCAGAATCGACTTCACCACCGGAACGAACGAACCGTTGTAATCGGACAGAATCTGCGGGGTTCCCCAGGCGATCAGGCCCGGCGGAACTTCGTCGAAAACGATCTCGATAAACGGCGCACTCCCCGGTGTGCCCGGAGTGATGGTGCCGCCGTAGCTCAGACGGAGATCGGACGTCTCCACGTCGTTCCAAACCTTGGCTGCCGCGCGGATCTGGCTGACCAGCCCTGAATAGCTGTCGTTCGGCGCCAGTTGCAACTGTGCCTGCGCGGTTATGAAATAGGTGACTGTCTTGTTGGGAAGCGCGCCGAGGTCGAATTTCTCGTAGATGGGAGTATACGGACCGGTGCGGGTGTTGAACCGGATGAAATGGTAGTACGCCGGAGAAATGCCGGCGCATGCCAACAGGCCGAGTGCCGCTACCGCGGCTTTTCGTCCGCGGAGCATCATTTAGCTTCGCCCGCCAGAGCCTTCACTACCCGCGCTTTCAGGTCCCGCACGCGCATTTCGAGCGGCGAATCCGAGATGACTTTCCCCGCCGCATTCAGCATCCGCTCCGTGGCCGCCGCCCGTTGGGCCACTGCCTGTCCCTTGGCGTCCGGTTTCAGATCGAATACGCCCTGCGACAGTCCAATCAGCTGCGTCATTCCGGATTTGCCAGTCCACAGAAACAGCACGTACTCTTCGCCTGGAACCAGCTTCGGAGACCCGGAAAAATTCTGCGCCATGCCTCTCGCCGTTCCGCCCGGCGTTGCCACATCCACCAGCGTTTGAGAGACGCCTTTCCACTGCTCGGTGACCGCGACTTTGCAGTGCGTGAAGATCACAGATCCGCGAAATTCACCGGCGCAACTCTGGACCCGGCCCCGCACGATGGCGGTGGATTTCTTCGCCATGTCGTCTAAACTGAGGTATTCCAGCGTGGCCGCGTGGAGCGATACTACTGTAAGCCCGAGAATAGGGAGAAATCCGCGCATGGCCATGCCAGAGCCATTCAAAGCACGTCGGAGACCAGCTTCAAACGTTTGAAATAAAGGCTTTATTCCATTCTAGCGGAAATTCGTTGTGGTGGTTGGACACGGGCTTGAGACAGTATGTCCCATCACATTTGGCGATGTAGCTTTACGAGGTTGCGGTTTATCCCCGCAATGGTAGTAACGCCGGAGAGCCCCATGGCCATGGCCAGCTCCGTTTGCACCAGTTCCAGCACCTTTTGTACGCCCTCGGGGCCATACGCCGCCAGACCCCAAAGCACCGGGCGTCCCAGCATCACCGCGCTCGCCCCGAATGCCAGCGCCTTCAAAATATCGGTGCCGCGGCGGAACCCGCCGTCCACCAGAACAGGCACGCGGCCCTGGACCGAGTCTACGATGGATGGCAGGACCTCCATGGTCGATGGCGCGCCATCCACGTAAAATCCACCGTAGTTTGATACGATGATGCCCTGCGCGCCCTGCTCGATGGCCATCTGCGCGTCGTCCGGACGCATGATGCCCTTAGCCAACACCGGCAAGTTAGACCATTCCCGTACCTGCCGGAGGATCGTCCAGCTTGAGTTGGCCCCGCCGCGCGGCTGCAGACGGGATGCCGGAACCTGCCCGTTCTTCCAGTCGCGTTCCCTTGCCCCTTCATACGGCGCGCCGAAGGAGATGACGATCGCTTTGCATCCGCTCTTGACCGCAAGCTGAATGGCGCCTGCCTCGACTCCAGGATTCACTTGAACCCACGACCGGGCGTTGGGACTGGTGAATACCGCGGCCGTCTTAGTGGATTCCGCCCCTTGCCACGTGGCTTGCTCACCCTTCGGATGTAGCAACTGCTGCCCCGAAAGCGGCGCAATCAACACCGGCCATTCCATGTCCTGGCCCAGCAGCTTACAACTCAGATTCATCTCCCGCACGTCTATCAACATGCGCGGCCGGAAGGTGATGCGGTCGAAGTATTCGCGATTCCGCCGCAGCGTGACCTCCGCCCCCGCGCCGCCCGCGATGTGATCGTAGAGCTGCCTGGAAAGACGAGCCTTGGCGATCTCTTCCATTTCGAAGACGTTCACCAGATCGGCGGCTTTCGCAACACGTACTTCATCCTCGGCCCGCAGAAGCGGGGAGGCGGCGAGAAAACCCGCCAGCTTGCGGAGTGCGTCGCGCCGGGACACGGGTAACCTCATGGGAAGTCCACCGATATCGAGGAGCGTTTGATAGCGGCAATGCTCGAATGCCCGGCTGTTGCCATGGCCAGCGTCAGTTCCGCTTGCAAAATTTCAAGAACGCGCTGCACCCCAGCCGCGCCGAATGCGCCCAAGCCCCACAAGGGAGCGCGGCCCACCTGCACCGCATTCGCGCCCAACGCCAGAGCCTTAAACACGTCGCTGCCGCGCCGCACACCGCCGTCCAGCAGAACCGGAATACGGCCGCCCACCGCCTCGACAATCTCCCCCAGCACCTCGAAGGTCGAGGGAGCGTAATCCAAATACCGCCCGCCGTGATTCGAGACAACAATCCCGTTCACGCCGCGCTCCACTGCCATCTTTGCGTCTTCCGCCGTGAGAATCCCCTTCAGAAGCAATGGGACCGTGGTGTAGGCGCGGATCTCGTCTACGCGCTGCCAGGTATTGTCCGGATTCTGCCATCGCAGCCGGTAGGGCAAGGGCGGTGGAGGCGTTCCGCGGGCGCGGCGCGCCCCTTGCCCGCCTGATCCCGGCGGCGCGATGCTCAGGTTGCGGTCATGCAGAACCCGTTCCCGGTGCGAGGTAAACTGCACGTCCACCGTAAAGCAGATTGCCTGGCACTCCGCCTTCAGCGCGCGCTCCACGCGGTCGCGCGTGAGGTCCGCGGTTTCCGCCGCGTAGAGTTGCGACCACAACGGCCCCTTGGCTGCCTTTGCCACTTCATCAATCCCAAAGCTGGCATTGGAGCTTACCGACATCAGCGCACCGGCGGCAGTCGCGCCCTGGTGTGTTGCCTTCTCGCCGTCGGCGTGTAACTGCCCGTGTCCGGCAGTTGGAGCCACGATGATCGGCGCCTTCATCTTGACGCCCAGTACTTTGGTGGATAAGTCGATCGAGCCCACGTTCGCCACCGCGCGCGGCACGATGCTCGCCCAATCGAAGGCTTGCCGGTTGCGCCGCAGCGTAAACTCGCTGTCCACCGAACCCGCCACGTAGTCATAGGCGCTGCGGGTAATCTTCAACTTCGCGACCGGCTCAAAGTCGAGCACGTTCGCGATCTCATCGATTCCCGGAACACGGTCGCGCAGATCGGGCGCCTGTTGCTGCGATAGCAGCGCAAAGGGCGACCCCGCTAGAAAGCCACCTAGACTTCTAAGAGCATTGCGGCGGGAGTGATTCATTTTTGATTGTTCGGCTTCAACCCTTCGGTGCTGCCCGCCGCGCCTTCTTTCCAGCCGGGGAACCAGCGGAACACATTGCCCGTCAGGCTGCCGATGAAAATCTCACCCCCTGAGCTGACGTTCAGCCAGTGGCCCGGGCTCTCCATCGACCCCACGATCCTGCCTGTGGCCAGGTCGACCTTCATGATGCGGCCAGCCAGCGTATCGTAGGTGATATTCTCGATGTTGTCGCGGTGGGTGATGATCCACATCTCGTCTTTCGGCGTGATGAATATGTTTTGCGTGGCGCCCAGATGCGTCCATTGGCGGAGGAACTTTCCATTCGGATCGAAGATCTGTATGCGATTGTTCTCGCGGTCGCTGACGTAGACCGTCCCCTTGGAATCGACCGCCACCGAATGCGGAATGTTGAACTCTCCGGGGCCCGCGCCGGGCTTGCCCCAGGTCTTCAGAAAATTTCCGCCGCTGGTGATTTTCACTACGCGCGAATTGCCGTAGCCGTCGGAGATGTAGACCTCGCCGGTGGGCGCGAACGCGATGTCGGTAGGGCGGTTGAACGTCTTGTCGTCCGTGCCCGCCTTGCCCTTTATTCCCAGCGTGAGCAACAGCTTTCCATCGCGGGTGAATTTCATCACCTGATGGTCGCCGTTGTCCGTTACCCAGACATTGTTCTGCTTGTCGATGCGCAGGCCGTGTGGATTCCCGAACATCCCCTTGCCCCAGGAACGCAAATACTTTCCATTGGCATCGAATACGATCAGCGGATCCGCCTTGGGTCCGCGCTGGAAGACGTATACTTCGCCGGACGAATCGGTGGCGACAGCTGAGACCCGGCCAAATTTCCAGCCATTCGGCATGGTGTCCGGTTCTTCGCCGAAGCGGATATTGACTTTGTACTTGAGGAGCCCGCCTTCATGGTGATTCCAACCTGGTTCGGCGGAAATGGCAAGGGACGGGAGCAGGAGTAGCCACAGGGCTGCTTTGGGCATGGTGCTGATAATATCACTGCGGGACTGGTGGAGGAAAGGGAACTTTGGCGACTGTGCTCACTCGC
>JANXXV010000723.1 GCA_025350445.1 Bryobacteraceae bacterium
CGCGCGTGGCGGCAGGTGCCCTCAATCATTTCCGCGAGGCCGGTTCGTCCCAACGATTTCAATGCTGCCCAAATCTCTATTCCGCGGGCACGCCGGGAAAGTTCCGGAGTGAAGTGCGACGGTTCGCGCGTGCCGGTTTCGACGAGGTACGCAGCATGGGTGACCGACATGGCCGCCTTCATTGCAGCGCCATCGCGCACAAAGGCGAGGCCGCTGTCGTAGGGCACATTCAACCATTTGTGACCATCGGTGGCCCAGGAATCGGCGTGATTCACGCCGTCCATCAGATGCGCGCGCGAAGGTGCTACCGCGGCCCATAAGCCGAAGGCCGCATCTACATGGACCCAGGCACCGGCATCGTGCGCGATGGCGCATAGCTGCTTCGCCGGATCGAACGCGCCGGTGTTCACGTTACCCGCTTGCAGGCAGACGATGGCAGGCCCTTCTATGCGCGGGAGTGCGTCCGCCCGCATGCGGCCTTGGCTATCCACCGGTACACGGGCGATACGATTGCGGCCGAGACCGAGCATCGACAAGGCTTTCAGCACGCTGACGTGAACTTCATCGCCGACGATTACGGTGATGGGAGGCGCACCGAACAGCCCGTCTTCCTCCACGTTCCAGCCTGCTTGCGCGAGTACACGGTGGCGGGCCGCGGCCAGAGCGGTGAAGTTGGCCATGGTCGCGCCGGTTACGAATCCCACTTGCGTTCCGGCCGGCAGATCGAGCAGATCAACCAACCACGCCGCCGACACTTCTTCCAGCTTCGCGGCGGTGGGCGAACAGACCGCCATCCCCGCATTCTGGTCCCACGCGCCGGCTAACCAATTCGCCGCGAGGGCAGCGGGCAGCGATCCGCCAGTGACGAATCCGAAGTAGCGGCGGCCGGACATTGCCACCGTGGCGGGGGAGCCAACATCATCCAGCATCGCCAACACTTTTGCAGGATCGGCAGGATGTTGCGGCATCGGTTCATCGAATGCCGACAAAGCCTCCACGGCGGAATCCGGAGGAAATACGGATCGGCCGTCCAGCGCTGCGGCGTATTGGCCCGCTCGATCCGCAGCGTCGTACAGCAGCGCTACGCCCACGCTCCACCTCTTGCTGCGCGGCGCAAATATTGCCCGCGGCCCACACGGCCCAGATACTTGCCTTTCTCCACAATCAGCTCTCCACGCGACAGAACTTTCTCCGCATTGCCCTTCACTTGAAACCCTTCAAACATGGAGTAGTCGACGCGCATGTTGTGCGTCTTGGCGCTGATGATGTGGGCGGCCAGCGGGTTCCAGATCACGATATCCGCGTCACTGCCCGCGGCGATTGCGCCCTTTTTTGGATACATGCCGAAGATCCGGGCGGGCGCGGTGGACGTGATTTCCACGAAGCGATTCAGCGTCAGCTTTCCGGCGTTCACACCGTGATGATGAATGAGATGCAACCGGTTCTCTACTCCCGGACCACCGTTAGGAATCTTGCTGAAATCGTTGATCCCGAGAATCTTCTGATCTTCGAAACAGAACGGGCAATGATCGGTTGAGACAACCTGTAAATGATCGTGCTTCAAACCGTCCCACAGTTTCGGAAGATTTTCCTTTTCGCGGAGCGGCGGCGTAAACACATACTTGGCGCCTTCGAAGCCCGGCCGCGCCAACTCTTCAATCGACAGCAGCAGGTACTGCGGACACGTTTCCGCGAATGCCGGCACGCCGCGATCCCGCGCCTCGCGCACCTGGTTCAATGCTTCTTCCGAAGACAAGTGGACGATGTAAACCGGCGCGCCTGCCATCTCCGCCAGCGCGATGGCCCGATGCACTGCCTCGGCTTCAGCCTTCACCGGACGCGTCATTGCGTGATAGATCGGCGCGGTTTTTCCTTCGGCCAACGCCCGCTGCACCATCACGTCGATTGCTCCGCCGTTCTCAGCATGCATGCAGACCAGCGCGCCGTTCTTCGCGGTTTGCGACAGGGCCTTAAAGATGGTAGCGTCATCCACCATCAAAACGTTTGGATACGCCATGAACAGCTTGAAGCTGGCAACGCCTTCGCGGACCAGATCGTCCATGTCGTCGAGGCCTGAGGTGCCCAGATCGGTCACAATCATGTGCAGGCCGTAGTCGATGCAGGCCTTGCCCTCTGCCTTCTTCCACCACGTATCGAGTGCATCGCGCATCCTGGTGCCGCGGGCCTGGATGGCGAAGTCCACGATTGTTGTAGTGCCGCCGATGGCTGCGGCTCGCGTTCCGGTCTCGAAATCGTCGCTGGACGTGGTGCCGCCGAAGGGCATATCCAGATGCGTATGAACGTCGATGCCGCCCGGCAACAGAAGCATTCCCGTCGCGTCGATTACCGTATCCGCGGCGTTGGCAGGGATGCCCGCGCGCACCTCGCGGATCGATTCCGCTTCAATCAGCACATCCGCGGGAAACGTATTCTCGGCTGTGACGACCGTGCCGTTGCGAATCAGCGTACTCACACGTTCCTCCCGCGCTGCTCCCAGGATTGCCTCGGCAATCCGGTGTCGACCTGCTCCATGGTGATGCACCCCGCCACCGGGCACACCAGCGCGCACAGATTGCAGCCTACGCATTCCACTTCGTCCACGCGCGGAATGCGCGCCGCGGGAGTGGAGTGCGCCGCATACTTTCCGGTTGGAGTCGAAGTAATCCGCCCTCGCCCGGCCGCTTCCACTTCCGCCGGCGTGCGATGCGCGCCATCCAAATGAATGCACTGATGCGCGCCATCCCAGCAGGCAACGTAGCAGAGATCGCAACCGATGCACTTCTCTTCGTGAATGCGCGCGACGATCTTATAGTTCAAATCCAGATGCTTCCACTCGGTGATTTTGGGGAGGCTCAAGCCCAGGAAATCGTCGACGGTACGGAAGCCTTTTTCGTCCATCCAGTTGCTGAGGCCGTCAATCATATCCTCAACAATACGAAAGCCGAAATGCATGGCAGCAGTGCACACCTGCACGGTGGCGCATCCCAGCAGAATAAACTCCGCCGCGTCGCGCCATCCCGAGATCCCGCCGATTCCCGATACAGGCAACGTCGATTCAGGGTCGCCGCAAATCTGCTGGACCATATGCAGAGCGATTGGCTTCACCGCCGGGCCGCAATAACCGCCATGCGCCGAATAGCCGCCGACGTCAGGCCGCGGAGTCAAAGTGTCCAGATCGATACCGGTGATGGAGTTGATCGTATTGATCGCCGAGAAACCATCGGCCCCGCCGCGCTTCCCTGCCCGCGCGATGGTCCGTATGTCGGAGATGTTCGGCGTCAGCTTCACCAGCACCGGCGTGCGCGCCACCTCCTTCACCCACTCGGTTATCATCTGCGCATACTCGGGCACTTGGCCAACCGCGGAGCCCATGCCGCGCTCCGACATGCCGTGCGGGCAGCCGAAGTTCAACTCCAGGCCATCGGCGCCGGCGTCTTCGCTCTGGCGCACAATTGTATGCCACGCCTCGCGCTTCGAATCAACCATCAAGGAAGCAATCACGGCGTGCCGCGGATAGCGCTTCTTCACCTCGGTGATTTCGCGCAGATTCACTGCAAGCGGCCGGTCCGTGATCAGCTCAATGTTATTCAGCCCCATCATGCGCTGTCCGTTCCAATCGACGGAGGAGTAGCGCGACGACACGTTCACAATCGGGTCGCCCAGCGTTTTCCAGACTGCCCCGCCCCAGCCGGCGTCAAACGCCCGCATTACCTGATCGCCGCAATTGGCAGGCGGGCCGGAGGCGAGCCAGAACGGATTGGGGCATCGAATGCCGCCCGCGAAATTCGTGGTTAGGTCAGCCATGTTGCAATGCCCTCCGCAGCGCGTTTGCCCTCGGCCACCGCGTCAACCACTTCCCTGCCGCCGTTCACGCAATCGCCGCCGGCGTAGTATTTCGGATTCGATGTCCGGCCCGTTGCCTGGTCGACCACAACGGTTCCGTCCCGTAGTTCCACGCCGCGGCACAGTTCCAAAAAACGCAATAGCTTGGTCTGCCCGATGGAGGGGATCACCATATCGCATTCAATATGAAAGTTGGAGCCGGGGATCGCTCGCGGGCGGCGGCGGCCAGTCTTGTCCGGCGCGCCGAGTTCCATTCGCACACACTCCACCGAAGCCGCATGAATCGCCACCGGCTGTGTCAGCCACTGAAAGCGAATACCCACCTGCTTGGCATGTATATATTCAAACGAAAAGGCCGGCATCTCACTTTCGCTACGCCGGTAAAGAAGCTGGACTTCTTCCGCACCCAACAACTTCGCCGCATTCGCCGCGTCGATGGCCGTGTTCCCGCCGCCCACTACAACAACCCGCCGGCCAACCTCCGTATCGATGCCTGTCTTGTATGCAGCGATGAAGTGCAGCGCATCCACCACCGCGGGCGAGTCTTCTCCCGGGATATTTAGCAGCTCGGCCGGACCCAGCCCCAGACCGAGAAATATCGCGTCGAAGTCCGCTTCTATTTGCTCCAGCGGAATGGATGCGCCAACGTCCACGCCGTGCTCCATCTTCACCCCCAGGCTGCGGATCAGTTCCACTTCGAGCTGGCTGTCCACCGGACGCAGTTTGTATTGGGCGACGCCGTAAGTATTCAATCCGCCGGCTTGCGGCCTGGCATCGAAAACGGTCACTTGGTATCCATGCCGGCACAGTTCCGCGGCGCAGGAAAGCGATGCTGGACCGCCGCCAATGCAGGCAATCCGTTCCGCCCGTTCCGGCACGCCGGTCGCCGGCAACCTCGCGCCGTTCTCATAAAAGCGATCCATCGCGTGGCGTTGCAACAGCCCGATCTCAATAGGCTGCTTGTTGTACTTGTGCAGGACGCACGCGCCTTCGCAAAGCACATCCACCGGGCACACTCTGGAACAACTAAGTCCTAAAATGTTTGCATCTAAAATGGCCAGAGCCGATCCACGCAAGTTTCCGCTCGCGATCTTCTTGATGAACTTCGGTACGTCGATATGCGTAGGACAAGCGGCGATGCACGGAGCATCGAAACAGAACAGGCACCGGTTCGCCTC
>JANXXV010000768.1 GCA_025350445.1 Bryobacteraceae bacterium
GATCTTCCTCTTCCTGCGAAACATATCGGCCACATTGATTCCCGGGGCGGCGGTGCCGTTCTCCATCATTGGCACGTTCGCCGTGATGTACCTGCTGGGATACAGCCTCAACAACCTTTCTTTGATGGCCCTGACGCTGTCGGTTGGCTTCGTTGTGGACGACGCCATCGTCATGCTGGAGAACATTGTCCGTCACATGGAAATGGGCAAAACGCGAATGGAGGCAGCCTACGCGGCCTCCAGCGAAATCGGCTTCACCATCATCTCCATGACCATCTCCCTGGTGGCCGTTTTCATTCCCGTACTTTTCCTCGGAGGCCTGGTCGGCCGCCTGCTGCATGAGTTTTCGGTCACCATCGTAGTGGCCATTCTGATCTCCGGCTTCGTGTCGCTTTCTCTCACGCCAATGCTCGGCAGCCGATTCCTCAAGAGCGGCCACGAAAAACGTCACGGCTTCCTCTACAATGCACTTGAGGCGGGCTTCAACGGCATGGCAAAAGCGTATGAGGTTACTTTGCGCGGCGCCATGCACTTCCGTTTCGTCACACTGATGACCGCGTTCGCCATGCTCGCCGGCACTGTCTATCTCTTCATGAATATGCCCACCGGCTTCATTCCCAGCTCGGACAGCGGATTTTTCATGACCACCGTTCGCGGACCGCAGGACATCTCGTTCGAATCCATGGCCGCCCACCAGCATCAGGTTGCGGAAATTGTGCGCGCCCATCCGGCCGTTGCCGGCGTGGGAACGTTTCTTTCCGCCGGGAATTCCGCCTTCTTCTTCAGCCGCATGAAACCGCGTAAGGATCGCAGCCTCACGGTGGACGAAGTGATCCAGGATCTGCGCCCCAAGGTTTCCGAAGTGCCGGGCGTGCAGACCTTCATGCAGAATCCGCCGCCCATTAACATTGGCAGCACACAGCGTGGCGCGGCTCTCTACCAGCTGACATTGCAAAGTGTAAATCTGGATGAAATCTACGAGTGGGCTCCGCGCCTGATGGACAAGATGATCGCTCTCCCCGGCTTCCAGGACGTAGCCAGCGATTTGCAAATCTCCAGTCCGCAGGTGATGATCGACATCGACCGTGATCGGGCTCTCGCCCTTGGGGTCAACCCGCAACAGATCCAGAACGCGCTGTCGTCGGCTTTCAGCGGCCGCATTGTGTCCATCATTTATGCCGCGGCCAACGAATATTCGGTGCTGCTGGAATTACAGCCGCAGTTCCGCCGGAATCCGGACACACTCTCCAAAATTACCGTACGCTCGTCGCAGGGAACGCTGGTGCCCCTGGACACGCTGGTGCGCATGAAAAGGACCACCGGACCGCTTAGCATCAGTCACTTCGGGCAGCTTCCGGCAGTCTCCATCGGATTCAATCTCAAACCCGGAGCCTCACTCGGCGATGCCGCGACGCAGGTGGAAGATGCCATCCTCGACCTTCGTATGCCGGCCACCATCAGCGCTACATTCCAGGGCGCGGTGAAAGAGTTCCAACGTTCCTTCCAGAACTTGACGATTCTCTTGCTGGTCGCGGTGCTGGTGATTTACATCGTGCTGGGAATTCTCTATGAGAGCTTCATCCATCCCATCACGATTCTCTCCGGTCTGCCCTCCGCGGTCTTCGGAGCGTTGTTGACGTTGCAGATTTTCGGCAAGCAACTGGACCTCTACGCCTTCGTCGGCATCATCATGCTGTTTGGCGTAGTGAAGAAGAACGCCATCATGATGATCGACTTCGCCATTGATGCCCAGAAGCATGGTGTCGATGCGCACGACGCGATCTGGCAAGGTTGCCTGATGCGCTTCCGGCCGATCATGATGACAACGGTAGCCGCACTGTTTGGGACGCTGCCGGTCGCACTGGGTTACGGCGAAGGCGCCGAAGCCCGCCAGCCGCTTGGTCTGGCCGTAGTCGGAGGATTGCTGGTCAGCCAATTTCTCACGCTTTACATCACGCCCGTGATCTACCTCTATCTGGAGCGCGTGCAAGTCTGGACACGCCGCCGCAAACAACAGCCCCAGCCCGCGCCGGAAGTAGCAGTGGCGTAATAAAAGTCACTAATTTACCGTATCGGGGTCTACCTGGGTAGGAGATACCACCATGGCCGATACAAACAAGTGTGCACATCCAAGCTGCAACTGCACCCGATCCCAAGACAGCAAGTACTGCGGCACCGCCTGCCAGGACGCCGGAAACATCGACGGGACTAATGACATCCTGTGCGCGTGCGGGCACCCCGGCTGCACCGTTCGTTAGGGAGCGTGTGGGCGGCTGCTCACTCAAACCGCAAGGCCTCGATCGGATCCAGATTCGCGGCCTTGCGCGCTGGATAGTATCCAAAGAACACCCCAATCGCCATCGAGAACAAGGCCGACACAATTACCGATACCGGTGAGATCGCGCTGGGCCATCCTGCAATCTTCGACACCAGCACGGATACGCCGCACCCGAACAAAATCCCAATCACTCCACCGGCCAGTCCCAGCGCCAGCGACTCGATCAGGAACTGATTCTGTACCGCGCTGGACCGCGCCCCCACCGCCATCCGGATCCCAATCTCCCGCGTCCGCTCCGTCACCGAAACCAGCATAATGTTCATAATGCCGATGCCGCCCACCAGCAGCGACACGCCGGCAATCCCGCCCAAGAGCAGGGTCATCACCTGCGTGGTGGATTCGGCCGCAACTGCAACGTCGGTCAAATTGCGGACGTTGAAGTCGGGGTCCTGCCCGGGCTGCTTCTTGTGCCGCTGCTGCATAATGTCGTTGATCTGAGCCTCAGCCTGCGACGTTGCCGCCGGGTCTGACGCCGAAACGTATACCGTCGGCACATAAGTCGAGGAGAGCAGCTTCTTCATCGCGGTCGTGTATGGAATCAACACCGTGTCGTCCTGATCCTGGCCGAATGAGCTCTGGCCTTTCGCCACCAGCACACCAAGAATCCGGAAAGGCAGGTTGCGAACCCGAACCATCTGGCCCACCGCTTCCGATCCAAGCAGCAGCCGGTCCACCACTGTCTGCCCGATCACGGCCACGCGCGCCGCCGACCGCACGTCGGAATCAGTGAAGAACGTACCCGCCGCCAGCGCGCGATTGCGGATCGCGGGATAGGTTGGGGCAACCCCTTCGACGCGCGTCGTCCAGTTCTGGTTGGCGGCAACCAGCGTCACCGCCGCGGTCACTCCGGGACTAACAGCCGACACCGATGGGGCCTGCCCGATCGCCGCCACGTCTTCCAAAGTGATGGTGGAAGCGGTTCCGCCACCCGCGCGCACACCGCCGCTTCCACGCTGGCTGCCGGCAGAGACAATCAGCAGGTTGGTCCCCATGCTGGAGATCTGATCCTGCACCTGAATCTGCGCGCCTTGCCCCAGACTCACCATGGTAATCACCGAGGCCACGCCGATGATGATGCCGAGCATCGTCAGCGCCGACCTGACCTTGTTGCGGGCCAGCGCACTGAAAGCCATTTTCATCACAGGGAGAATCATACAGTTCGCTCCAGGACTTCTTGAACCGCCGGTTTCAATCGCTCCAGATCCGCCGCCGCATTCCGGCGGCCCCGAATGGCTTCGTCATTTGTAATGAGACCGTCCTTCACCACAACCATCCGCTTGGCGTACCGCGCGATGTCCGGCTCGTGAGTCACCAGCACAATCGTGAGCCCAGCCTGCTCGTTCAACTGCTGGAACACGCTCATGATCTCGACCGAAGTGCGGCTGTCCAAGTTGCCCGTGGGTTCGTCCGCCAGCAATAAAGAAGGCCCATTCACCAGCGCCCGCGCGATGGCGACGCGCTGTTGCTGGCCGCCCGACAACTCATTCGGTGCATTATCCTCGCGGTCCGCCAAGCCAACCACCGCCAGTGCCAGGCGGCTGCGCCGCGTTCGTTCGGAGGTATTCACCCCCGCATAGATCAGCGGCAGTTCCACGTTCTCAATCGCAGTGGTGCGGCGCAGCAGGTTGTAGCCCTGGAAGACGAAGCCAATCTTCTTGTTCCTGATGTCCGCGCGTTCGTCTTTACCCAGCGTTGAAACGTCCAGGCCATCCAGCAAGTACGTCCCGGAAGTGGGCCGGTCCAGGCAACCGAGCGTGTTCATCAGCGTCGACTTGCCCGATCCCGACGAGCCCATGATCGCCACAAACTCGCCCTTGCCGATCTCCAGCGAGACGCCCCGAAGCGCATGTACCCGCACCGCCCCCGTATCGTAAACCTTCTGAATATTCTCGAGATGGATTACCGGATTCTTCATCGGATTCTCGCCCCTTGCGGCCTGCCGCCCGCGTTCCCAAACACGTTCGAAGCCGGAGCGGCCGCGGCCGTCTTGCCCGCCGCCGGGATGGCGATACGGTCGATTTCACTCAATCCTGAAACCACCTGCGTCGACATCCCATCGGTGAGGCCGAGCCGCACTTTCACCGGCTCAAGCGTCTGGCCATTCACGCGGTATACGGTGCCCGAACCAACCCGCGACTGGGTCGCCGCGGCGCCTTCCGGGCGGAATCGCAGCGCCGCGTTTGGTACCGCCAGAACGTTCTTCTGCTCGGCCACTGTCGCGGTCACACTGGCGGTCATGCCGGGTTTCAGCTTCAGATCGGTATTCGCCACATCGATCACTGCGGTATACGTCACCACGTTTTGCACGGTGAGCGGAGACAGCCGGATCTGCGATACATTGCCGGAAAACGTTTCAGTTGGATAGGCATCCACGGTAAAGAACACGCGGCTCTGGGGTTTCAGTTGCCCCACATCGGCTTCGTCGATGTCGGCTAGCACTTGCATACGAGTCAAATCGTTGGCGATCATAAACAGCGTCGGGGCCTGCAAGCTGGCGGCGACGGTTTGTCCCACGTCCACATTTCGGGCCACCACCGTACCGTCGATCGGAGCCGTGATGATGGTGTGCTGGAGGTTCACCGATGCCAGATCCACCGCTGCCTTGGCTTGCGTTACTTGAGCGCGAGCTTGCAGCAACTGCGAATTGGCCGATTGCACCTGCGACCGCGCCTGGTTCACCTGCGCCACTCCCTGCTGTTGCTGGGCGATGGCCTGCGTCACGGCGGCCTGCGCCACCTCCAGCGTTCGCCGGGCCGAAACCCCCGCATCCACCAGGCCTTGCGTCTGCGTGACATTCAATTGCGCGTCGGCAACCACCGATTGCAACCGCGCTTGATTGGCCACGGCGGATTCCACCGCCGCCTGGGCATTCTGCACGCCCGACTGCGCGGTTTGCACGCTGGCCTGCATAGCCGCAAGGCTCGCGGTCGATTCCGTCAATTGCGCTTGCATCTGGGCCGGATCGAGCCTGGCGATGACCTGTCCTTTTTTCACCTCGCTATTGAAGTCGGCATAGATCGCGGAAATGGTTCCCGAGGCCTGGGTGCCCACCTGCACCGTGGTTAGGGCTTGCAACCGTCCAGTAGCTGAGATGGTCTTGGCAATGGTCATCCGCTTCGCGGTCGTGGTCCCGTAAGCCGGCGCCGGGGCCTTTCTGAGGTACAACACCGTGGCAGTCACCGCGATAACTGCAAGCAAACCAGCCACATACATCCAAACATGACGATTCCGGGGCGCCTTAGCCGGGGCGGCGGGGCCTGCCGTGGCTTCCCCGAAAAGAGCCTTTGTCAGATCGTTAATCGGTGCTTGCCCGGCGATTTGCGGCATATGGAACCTCAATTAGTTAGACGGGTTCCTGCCGGATATGCACGTAATTCCTTGTAACGAATCGTCAGGTTTTGCGGCGCAATTCAGTCACTGCCGCGGACAGAGCGTTGCGGTAGATGGTGGAATCGTTACTCCAGGAAATCGCGCTAAATCCCGCAGCCAGCCATTCGTCGACTTGCTCTTGCGACCCCGGATTGATGCCCGCAATCTTGCCGTGCTCGCGACAGGCGGCGACCACGGTTTGAATGGCCGCGAGGAAATCCGGATGATGGAATTGCGCCGGAATGCCCATGCACTGCGTAAGGTCGAAGTGTCCGACCCATAACACATCGACGCCGGGCACGGCGGCAATCGAGGCGGCATTCTTCACTCCCAGCGGCGATTCAATCATGCAGATCACCGTCGAATTGGCGTTGGCCTCGGCAAAGTAGGCGACTGGATTCGGCGCCTGAAAATCGGTATGCGATGTTCCCAGGCCAACCCCGCGGTGCCCCATTGGCGCGTACTTCACCGCGTTGACGATCTGTTGGGCCTGTTCGGCCGTTTCCACATTGGCTACCATGGCGCCCAGGGCTCCGGCGTCCATGGTGCGCGCCAGAAAATGGTAGAGGCCCTGCGGAACACGAACGAACGGGGCAACGGGCGCCGCCTTCATCCAGGCAATCAGGTCGGCGACGCGCTCGGTGTCGAAGGGAGAATGCTCCATGTCGATCAAGACGAAGTCGACATCCGCCGCTTCCAGAAGTTTCGCCATGCCGCGCGTGCCGAACTCCCACACCATTGTTCCCAGCGGGACGCGCCCGCTCTTGACCACTTGCTGAAATCGGTTCAGTTTCATCGGGTTCTCTCCAGGTATCGTTCCAGTTTGTTGACGAATTGCGGCGAGTTGACCACGTCGCGGTTCACAATGCCGCCGGGTACTTCTCCGCGCATGACGGAGAGCACGTGACGGCACGCCTCAGTGCCATTGTTGCGCATGATCAACTCCGTCCAGGCCAGTGCGTGCGGGGTGACGATGACGTTGTCCAAAGCGAAGAGCGCATCGTCCACCGGCGGCGGTTCCGAGGGATAGACATCGATGCCCGCCCCGGCGATCCACTTCTCCCGCAGCGCGGTGACCAAGTCGTTATGGTGAACGATACCGCCCCGCGAAAGGTTGATAAGGTACGCCGTCGGTTTCATCAGCCGAAGTTCTTTCCCGCTTACCAGATCGAGCGTGTCTTTGTTCTGCATGCAGTTGATGGTGAGGAAATCGCTGGTCCGGCACAGCGTTTCCATATCTACCAGTTCCACGCCGATCTCCACCACTTCTGCTTGACTGATCATCGGGTCGCAGGCGAGGAAACGGCTGAAGCCGAGCGACCGCGCGATGCGGAACATTTCACGGCCGATGTTGCCGCAGCCGACCGACCCCAGCACCTTGCCGTCAATGTCGCCGCCCAGTGTGGTGAGTTGCCTGCGCCACAATCCGCCGCGGGCCATGCGGTCGAGCGCGAACAGGTTCTTGGCCAGCGCGAAGATCATAGTGAGATTCGCTTCCGCCACCGGACGGCGCACACCGTTCGGAGTGATGCAAACGGCGATGCCCGCGGCCGTTAGCGCCGGAATGTCTATCATGTCGTACCCCACGCCCCAGCGGCCGATTACCGCGAGACGCGACACGTCCCGCACGCTGTCGGCTGTGAAGCGCAAGGCAAGCGCCAGTACCGCGTCCAGTTCATTCAGAACTTCCGGCGTTGCGATGTTGCCGGGTTGCGGCGGTATGGTAACCACTTCGCAGTCGGGGACATGCCCGAACTCGGTGGCGATCACGTTCTCAAAATGCCCTTTGGCATCGGTGTGAAAATCAGGTGTGATTCCAATACGAAACATGGATGGGTTCCCGCGACTGCTGTATTGTATTACACCCGCGTAGACGAACAGCAGGATTTGCGCGGTCCTTTGGCAGGCGAATTATTCGTTGGCAATTTTCTTACTAAGGTGCTAAGGTCTGTGAAACGATTAACCGCTTAACCGCCTACGGTAAGCCGGAAATAGCTGATTGATACGTCGTACTCCAACCGGAGAGGCATCGTCAGGCAGCCATGTCATAAGAAACACGGTCGAAAAGGGGTTTCCAAGATGAAACGACTCATTGCTTCAATTGCCGGGCTTTCAATTTTGCTCAGTCTGGCCGGCACTCTACAGGCTCAGTCAGCCACGGGGCAAATCACGGGAACGGTGAAAGACGCTACGGGGGCAGTGATAGCCGGCGTTCCGATCACCGTCAGCAGTCAGCTCACGGGCATTTCGCGAACAACGAAAAGCAATGACGCGGGTGGATATTCATTCCCGCTGCTGCCCGTCAGCGTGTACAGCGTGACGGCGGATCAGAAGGGCTTCCGCGCCGCCAAGCGTTCCGATATCAATCTCAATGTCGATCAAGTGATCCGCGTTGACCTGGACCTTCAGGTGGGCGAGGTGACGGAGACCGTTGACGTGAAGGCGTCGGTGGTATCCATCGATACCGAGTCCGCTGCGGTGGGTCAGGTCGTATCCCAGAGGCAGGTCTCGGAACTGCCACTGAACGGGCGGAACTTCCTGTCGCTGCTGTTCCTTGGCAACGGCG
>JANXXV010000778.1 GCA_025350445.1 Bryobacteraceae bacterium
GTGTACCTTCCTGGAATCGAGTGCCCTTCGGAATTGCCGGTGGACATGAATGGGTTTCAGATTCAGCAATCGCGCTGGTCGAAGGGTTTGACCCAGGTTGCGATGAAACTGCTGCCGGGAATTCTGAAGGCGGATTTGCCCCGGCGCGTTAAAGTGGAAGCGATCGCGCATTTGACGCCGAACATCGCCTATCCGCTGATGATCGTCGTCTCGGCGCTGATGTTGCCGGTGATGATCGTCCGGTTCTACATGGGCTGGTTGCAGATGGTGCTGATCGACATGCCGCTGATTATCGCGTCGTTCTGGTCGATCACCGCGTTCTACATGGTGGCACATCGGGAACTGTATCCCAGGACGTGGAAGCGGGCGATTTTTCTGATTCCGGCGCTGATGGCAGCCGGCGTGGCACTCACGCTCAACAATACGAAGGCGGTGATGGAAGCGCTCTGCCGGGTGCAGACCGCATTCGCCAGAACGCCGAAGTATGCCATCGGCGAACATAAAATGAAACTTGAGAACGTGAAGTACAAGAGCCGCACGGGCTGGCTGCCGTACGTTGAAATCCTGTTTGGTTCGTACTTTCTGTTCATGATTGTCTTCGCCATCGACAGTATGAACTATCTGGCGATTCCATTCCTGCTGCTCTTTGTTTCGGGTTATTTCTGGGCCGCCTTCACCAAACTTTACGCGGACTATCAGGGCAGGGTGCAGTGGCACCGGCAGCGCCGTCTGGAATTGAAGCAATCGGTAAGCTAGCCTTTTAGCCGGCCCGGTCCACCAGTGTCCTCTTCGGCGATATTCACGGAACCAGGGCTGTTTGTGGTGCCCGTGCGTTACTACGTGCAACCGGATCCTCGCTCTTGTGGGCACTGGATAGCTGGGTGGTGACTTCACCCGGCAAGTTTGGAATTGGACGGTCCTTGTAATCCGCGTCGATCCTCCGATGGGCGACAATTAGAATTCCCGGTCGACAACAATTACTCGGGCAGCACGAGCGGCCCGTGTTGGAGGCCGAGGTGAAGAATTGAGAATCCGGAGCATGCTTGAGATTGGGCTTCGCCCCAAACAGCGGGATTTAACGCGTTGGTGCCATCCCAAGCCCTTGAGTCTCGGTGTTCCATGCGATTCTCAGGCAAGCACCGTCAACTCGTGACAGGACACCCGGGTAATTGCCGTTGGGAGCCTTTTCTACTCGTCGCCAAACACGCGGGTTGCAGATACTTAACCCGGCGTAGCCGGAACCAAACAGGGCTCCCACTCTAAGAGTTGGAGCATCTGGCAAAGTGCCTCCAAAGGACCATCGTTATCGGCTGGGAGGCACATCGCGAAAGATATCCTGCCATGAACGAGCACGATTCCACGATAGAGGCTCTAAAAGGCTGCATGGCTGCGACGAATTCCGGTAACTCTGGTAAACCAGCCAAAAGTATCAGCACTCAAAAAGTCGGAGTTACAATTAAGTCTTGGCATTGCGACTGTTGTCCATTGCGCTTCTCTGCGTTTGCCAGGGCATTCTGGCCGCTCCTCAGCCTCCGCTAGTCTGTCCGGCGGGTGGTCCTATCGGAAGCGTAGACCTCCGGGTTTCCTCGCCGCGCTCCAAGGGCGAGCCTCTGCCGTTGCGAACCATCAATCGTTTGGAAGAAGGCGACACCCTGCTCTACCGTCCCATTCTGCATGCCACCGAAGCCCGGGAAGGGGAGGTCGCGCTTGTTTTGGTGCCGGCCCAAAAGATCCCGTCGCAGGAAAACCTGATCATCCTCGATCCAAAACCCGCCAATCAGCCGCAAACCTGGAATGTGCCGATCCGTGTAGCCGTGGTGGCATTTGTCTACGGACCCGCCGGCCTTAATCGCAAGAAGGTGAAAAATTTTCTCGCCCGCGATGAAGAACTGGTTTCGCAACTGGCGGACTACGCCGAGAAAACAGCGCAAACCGAAGCCTTGATCGCGGCGCTCGCCTCTCCAAACTCTTCGGCGGCCAGCATGCAATCCGCGCTGTCCGGCTTTTCCTCGCAGTACGGTCTCAGCGTGCAATTGGACAAAAGCGCCCCGGCTGAACAGCAGGCAATGGCTTTGTTTCGTGCGTTGAACCCGGTCGTCGCCAGCTACGATCCAATCAGTCCGCAGCGAACGCAACAATACAGTCAAACGGCCCGTCTGGCGACTTCGGTAGCGGCCTTGTTCTTCGGCAGCCCGGTGGGCTTGGCAGCCGGCGGCACGGCGATGTTGATGGAGATGCGATCCCTGGCATTCCCGAAAGCGGAATTCCGCTCCTCGTTCGCGCAGGCGCTAGCGCAGGATGGGCTAGGATTGTGCGGACGCCGCGATCCGGCGGCGCCCCATACCAAAGTCGCATACCTTTGGGCGTCCAGGGTGCCCAACATCGGCCCCCCGCAGTTGTCGGTTGAAAAGGTGAACTCGGTCGCCCTGGCGGTAAAGTCACCCGTGCCCGTGGCGGCGTCCGACGTCGACTGGAAGTTCGTCGATCGCGCTCACAGTTGGGCCTTGCAGGCCGAAGGCGGCAGGCCGATTCCGATCCGCGTCCAAAAGTTGGGTGACTTGAAAATGCTGGAACTGGACACAGGCAGCACGCTGAAACCCGGTATGTACCGCCTGGTTGCGGACTGGGATTGGGATCAATTCAACGTAAAGGGCCAAATCGAAGTCAGGCCGCTGAGTGACTTCAACGCAGCCCGGTTAACCTCCCCGTCACAAGACTTGCTGGTTGCCAGAACAGGCAAGGTGCCTCTCACTCTGGAAGGATCGGACTTCGAGTTCGTCACCAAAGTGAACATTGAGAAGATCAACGACAAGTTCGGCTCGCCATCGCCGATTCCCTTCGTCCTGCCCCAAGGGCTAAGAAAGGGGCCGCAGGATCGAATGGACATTCAAGTGAACACCATCGATCTTGACCCCGGCCAGTATGCTCTGCTGATCTCGCAGGTGGATGGGAAGACGCACCCGGTAAGCCTGAATATCCTGCCCGCCCCCCCGCGGATCGACAATTTTCCGGTAATTTTGAACAAGGGCGCATCCACGGTGAAGTTCAAATTGAAAGGCCAGCGGCTGGAACTTTTGAACCGGCTGGAGGTGGCCGGAGGCACAGCCGAATTGGGGCCGCCGTCGGCCGATCAAACCGAGCGACGGTTGACGCTGCGCATGGCGGCGAACATAGACGCCGGCACCGGTCTTGCGGCGAAGGCTTACATCCGCGATCGCAGCGAACCACTCACATTCGCCGACGCTATTCGGATCGTCGGGCCGCGGCCCCGCGTGAAGGAATCGAAGATCAGCACCCCGCCCGGGCGGGATGTGGAACTGGAGAGCGGTGAACTGCCCGGCGGCGCTTATCTAAGCGCGATGCTGCGGGTGGAGCACTTGCAATCGAACAGCGTGTTGAAGCTGGACTGCGAGGCGCAGGGCGGCACTGCGCTCAACCTGCATCTGGGCGAGCGTGCGGGACCGGTCAGCTTGCAACAACTCGCCCCGGACCAGGTGTTCCTTTCCTTCGATACCGGAGTATGGCTGAACGGTTGCGCGCTGCAAGCGACGGTGGCGAACGGAAGCGAGGGAGAGTCTGAACCGCACCCGATGGGCAGGATCGTGCGGATTCCCAAGATCGAGAGCTTCGATTTGGCCCCGGAAGATGTAGCAGCCGGAAAGATCCTGGCACTGCTAACCGGCCAAAATCTGGAGACCATCGAAAAGACGGGCTGGGGCTCGGAAGAGGCGGAGCCCGTGGAAAGCTTGCCGCTGCCGGTTCCCGGCGAAGGACAAAGGCAAAGTCTGCAGGTGCGCCTGCCGCCGGTATCGGAACCAAAGACTGTGCTGTTTGTCTGGCTGCGCGGCGAAACAAAAGCACGCACCATCAGAGTACCGGAAAAGCCCGGCTTGGCCGCGGGAAGTAAGAACCGGTAGAAGGAAACGAAAGATCGATGATTGACGAAAACACGGTCGATGTGAAATACATCCAACAGGCCGACCCCAGAACCTGCTGGAATGCGGCGTTTAAGATGATGCTGAACTACAAGAGCGGGGTCGCCTGGGAATCAAGGGCGGATAGTTTGCCGAATGACGCGGCTATGCGCGATCGCGGAATTTACGATTCCGAGTTCGCCGCGTGCCGCAACGCACTCGGACTAACTTCGTCGGTCTACACCGGCTTCAAGACCGCCAGCGCCATCAACGACAAGATTACGATGTACGGGCCCATCTGGTGCTCCGGCTTCTGGGC
>JANXXV010000783.1 GCA_025350445.1 Bryobacteraceae bacterium
TCAGGTATGGACCTTTATATAGCGAGTCGCTAGGCCAGACTTTGCGGATGGCCAGGCGGCCGTCGTCTGTGAGCCCGGAGAGTTTCGCGGCGATCTCGCGCTTCAGCGCTGTTGCCTCCGCGCCTTTATCCACGATGCCCAGGGCTTCACGGCCTTTGATGTTGAGGTAAATGCCGGCCAGGCCGAAGGTGTAGGCTTTGGTGCGGCTCCAATCGATGTCTTTCAGATAATCGCGGCCGGAGGCGTCGGGCTTCAGGGCCAGGTAGCCGTTCTCCAGCAGCCAGGTGTTCATATTTGCGCCGCGTTCGAACGATGTGAAGCCGTGGTCCGAGAGGACGAACAGCACTGTATCTTTGTCTACGTGTTGTAGTGCCTTGCCCACCAGTTCGTCTGCCTTAATATAGAGTTCTTCGATGATGCGGCCGTAGGCGCCGCCGTTCTTCATATGGCGGAAGAACATGTGCTGCACGCGGTCCGTGGTATCGAAGACGCAGGCTACTACGCCCCGCCTTGTGCGGTCCAGCGCGCTTAGGAACATGGCTTCCCGCTCGTCGTAGGTTAGGTAGGCCTGCTGCAGAAATGCGTCTTCGGCGATGGCGTGCTCGTTCATTGCCCAGGTGTCTTCGGCCATCCCTAGAGTGGCGTAGGCGCCCAGCAGCTTTGCCAGATAGGCGGCGTAATACGATGGGTGCGAGATGGGCAGTGCCGGGTTCTCCGGATCGATGTTGATCGGAGTCATATAGAGCGAATAAGCGGGATCGGATTCGGTGACCAGGAAGCGGACGATGCCGCGGACTTTGATTTTGAACGGAGCGTGGAAGGTGAGCGTGATCCAGGGAGTATATTCGCCTTCGGTGAGGATGTGCTTTTCGCCGGCAATTTCCAGCGTGGACTTCTTCTTTCCGGCCGGCGTGAGGGTGAACGGAATCTTCAGCGCACCGTCGCCTTCCACCATGTAGTTTTGCGGGCCGTTGATTTCTCCGGTATAGCCGCTGCCTGCCGCGGTTAGCGGGAATTGATTGCCGCCCTCCATGTCGATGCCGATCTGCTTGGTTGTGAAAAGCGCGAAGGTGCCTTGGGTGCCTAGCAGATCCGGCGTACACATGGCGGATAGCAGGCGGCCGTTGAATTTCTCCGGCGGAAAGGTGATGGGCACCCGCAGGATGGTTGAGCCGATGTGGTGCTGGCCCAGGATATGCCAGAACGTGCGGCTCTTGCGGCGCATTTCCACTAACGGCTTCGAGAGCGGAATATGATACTTGCCGATGTGCAACATGCGCTTGGGATTGCGCACACGGGTGGAAGACAGCTCCGGTGTGTAGGAGTTCAAGTTCCGGTTCAGGAAGTCGAACATGTTGTGGCGCGCCGGATTGACGCCGGTGGCAAAGGTGGACCATGCTACCGGCGAGAGCGGCGGGAACGTGGTCCGCAGGCGCCTGAATCCGCCCATGGCGGTGATCCTGGTGAAGTTGGGCAGCTTGCCTTCGGCCATGAACTTCTCGGTTAGAGTGGGGTCGAGACCGTCGAGTCCCAGGAAGATGAGCTTCTTGATTTTGGCTAGCTTGAAATACTTGCGCATCGCGACCATTCGCCAGAGCATGCGAAACGGCCAGGTGAGCAGCGACACCATGCTGAGGAAGAAACCGCCCAGCAGCGTGAGGAACGAGCCAAGGAACGCGAAGCCGGCGCCGGGGCCGATGTAGGCCAGGTCTACCGCGTGCGATTGGTTGTGTGGCAGAGAAAGGACAATGGCGAGCAGCAAGCCGGCGCCCACTGCTTTCCGGAAGTTCAATTTCACCTGAGCTTCCCTTCAACGAACGGGACTTCGAATACTTTGTCGTGATTGATGGGGCCATGCCCGAAGTAACCGCCCTCGCCGAAGAGTTCGCCGTGGTCCGCGGTGATAGTGATCCAGGTGTTCTCGGGAACGATGTCGAACATCTCCTCTACTACCTTGTCGAGGTGTTTTACGGCGCGGATCTGGCGCTGGCGCAGCATCTCCATTTTTGTTTCGTCGAAGAACTTTTCTACCTTGCCTTTCAGTTTTCCGCCGACTACGTGATCGTCCAGATGTTTGAAGACGCCGTGGACGCCGCTGATGCGCGGCCATTCCTCCGGCGGTTCGTCGATCAGCGCGTAGGGGTAGTGAGTTTCGCCGACGTTGAAGAGATAGAAGGAGGGCTGATCGTCGGAAAACTTCATCTCACGGACCATGGCGCGCATGTCGTTATGATGCTCCATCAGCTTGTAGGTGTCGAAGCCGTTGTTGAGGATCGTCTTGGGATTCAGGACCGGGAGTGAAACCTTGGCGTGGGTCTTGTAGCCGAGGCTTTCTTTGAGGAAAATTGGAAAGTACAGCTTCGGAATCAGCGATTTGAATTCTATGCCTTCGGCGCCGAGGCGTTCGGAATATTTCAGAAAGTCGCGTTTGTAGTAGTCGGAGGCGAATACGTTTGCCGGACTGGTATGGGGCAGCAGGCCGGTGAGCAGATTGTAGTGTGACGGAGCGGTCCACGAGGCGTAGGACCAGCGCTTCTCAACCTTTCCCAGCTTCTTGATTGTCTTCGGCTTGGCGGCCATGAAGGAATCGTACCGGCAACTATCAAAGATAATGAGGATGTAGTTGTTCTTGCCGGGGCGCATTATCTTCTGCCCAGGCTTCTGTATGACACTCATTTATAACCTCATCGGCGGCTGATTGTTTTGATACGATCATATGATACTACGCTCCAATCGCAGCCCGAGTGCTCTTTTTGCGTTATCCTCACAGTGAGTGCCCAGTTCAGAAGTGAAACCCCACAGTAGCCTTCCGTACGTATATTCAGGAGCCCTTCAGGGTGCGGTAGCGTGGTCCGCTTACGCCTTGACGGAGTTTGCATCGTCGTCGGTGTTGTTTCGCCTGGTGAGGCCTTACGCGATGTTCACGGCCTGGCACTGGGAACTGACGGCGCTGTTGATTTGCGGGTACGTGGCGGCAGGCATCGTATTGGGAGGGTTGGCGGGGCTGCTGGTGGGCTTCTTAGAACAGAAGACGGGCTGGCTGCGGGATGGCGGCACTGCAATTGCCTTGGAAGGGGCGGCAGTGCTTACGATGATTGCGGCGTTCGCTCTGAACCTTCTAGCGCTTCCCCACTGGCCATCGGGCAAAATGGTATTCCTGGTTTTCTGCGCCTGCATGGCGGTGGTGGTGCTGGCGGCAATGCGGTCTCAGCGGCTGTCTAAACGGTTGGGCTTATTGACTAACCCGTGGGTGGTTGCGGGAGTGCTGCTGGGAGTTGGCCAGGGAGTGGGATTTCTGCAATTGGAGGATCTGGGCCGCGAGTTGGGGGCGAAGAACACTTTTTGGATGGGCTTGCTGGGGTTGGTGTTGCTGACGGCGATCGCGGGATCTGTTTTTGCAGGCAGATGGTTGCGGCCGAAGCTCACCCGGGACCGGTTTCTGATGGACGCGACGGGCTGGGCCGCGCTGGCGCTGGCGGTTGTGTTGGCCGGGGCAGGCTTTGTCTTGGGCGGGGGATCTGCTGTCCAAGCGCAGAATGTCGCGCCGATTGCAGGGGATTCCGGAAACCTGGGACGGCCGAATGTGCTGGTGGTGGTGATGGATACGGTGCGGGCGGACCATCTATCGCTTTACGGGTATGGGCGGGACACGTCGCCGAACTTGAAGAAGCTGGCCGCCGACTCGGTGGTTTACACGCAAGCGATGGCGCCGTCGGACATGACGTTGACCAGCCATGCCTCCCTGTTCACCGGCTTGTATCCCACGTGGCACGGAGCCTATTGCCAGCCGCCGGAGGCCGCCCATGGACGCGTGCTGAACCCGGGCGCCACTACGCTGGCCGAAACACTTTTGGGGAAAGGGTATTCGACAGTGGGAGTGGCGGCGAATCTCTATTTGCGGGCGGACTTTGGTTTGCAACGAGGGTTCCAGACCTTTCAGATTCCGCGGCCGGTTCCGGTGCTTGGAGCCGATGAGAGCTGGTACCTGCTGCGGATCCGTATGAGGCGGTTGCTGAGTTCAGTGGTGGACACTGCTCAGTTCGACCGTCTGTTTACGCGTGGCGACGACGTCAATCGGGAGCTCTACAAGGCGATCGAAACGCAGGGCCGCGCGCCGTTCTTCGCATTTGCTAACTATATGGATGCGCATTTCCCTTACCTGCCGCCGCCACCGTACGACCGGTTGTTTCCGGGAAAGGACGGGAAGCTTTTCCAGGGCGACCTGGAGGAAGCCGAGGAGAGAGTGATGCGCGGCGAACCCCTGAAGCCCGGCGAGTATAGCCATTTGCTGTCGCAGTACGACGGCGGAATCGCCTACACCGATGCGCAAATCGGCAAGCTGATCGATTGGCTAAAACAACGCAATTTGTACGACAATACTCTTATAGTGATCACCTCGGACCATGGCGAAGCGTTTGGCGAAAAGAATCTGGTTCTCCATGGAAACTCGGTCTATCAAAACCTGCTGCACGTGGCGCTGATGATCAAGTATCCTAAAAAAGCGGCGGTCGGCGTGGTGAACGATCCGGTTAGCCTGATTGATATCGCTCCGACGATTTTGACTTCGCTTGGCGTTCCGGTGGATGCGAAGATGCAGGGCCGGAATCTGCTGGTGAATGCAACCCTGCCGAAGCGGGAACTGTTTAGCGAATCTTTTCCATGCCCGGTGCCGCATCCGCCCGAGTGTCCCGGCGGCGGATGCACTTCGCGGGCGCTGCTGGCATGGCCGTATAAGCTTGTAACTTCCAGTTCCGGAAAGTATGAGGTCTACGATATTTCCGCCGATCCGAATGAGACGCATGACCTGTCCGCGGCGAATGAGACCAGGGCAAGCGAACTTGGAACAGAGCTTAAAGCTTGGGTTAAGACTATGCCGGCACGTCCCAAGCAAAAATTAAAACTCGATTGGGACGCTGTTCAGCGGCTCAAATCTCTTGGTTATGCCCAATAAACCGATTGTTCTATTCTTGATGGCGATGGCGGCAGCGGCTCAGACCGCTACACCGCCGCCGGTCGATTTTATCGCGCCGGAGCTGAAGGTGTACCTGAAGTTGGACGCCGCGCAGGCGAAGACAATCAACGGATTGATTGGCGACTACTATGCGTCCGTTAACGCGTTGCTGTCGGACTATATGGATTTGCAGGACAAGGTCGATGGTTTGCGGCACGACGCGACAATGGATCCACAGGCGATTGGCATGGCGCTTGCCGATCCGACGGCGGCGGAGATTGTAATTGAGCGCAAGTTGGCCGCAATGCTGACCGATACCGAGAAGGCGGTGCAGGCTACGCTGAATCCGGCGCAAAAAACGCTGACGGCACAGTTTTCCGCGGCGCTTAAGCTGCAACCGCTGATTGGCGAGGCGTTCGCTGCGTTCATTCTTTCGGAATCGGAAAGGCCGTTGAATTCGGCGCTGGCTAGTGCCGAGGCGTCGCCGTTATCTTTGCGCAGCGTTTTTGCGAAGCAGCTTGCGGCGGCGCGAAAAGAGCGGGCGGCGCGGAAGTTTTAGTATCAATCGCTCGGTCTATCCTACTCGCTTTCATGTGCTCAGCTTGTTACGCATAAAAGCCGGCAAGCTAGGCGACGATGGAAGAAGGAGACGGTTTTCGCGCCGCGACCCGCCCAAAGTCTTTCGGATAGGACCCCGATGGTAACCTGTAGCGAACGGCACACCAAATGGCTAGGCGTTTCGACATGAGCGACAAGCTGATTCACTTCACCAGCGGTGAATCTCAAGATGACGCATTCGCCAGGTTACGAACGATTATTGGCGAACGTCGCTTGATTGCTGGAAACCGCATGGTCCGCGGTGCCTATCGATGTGTCAGTTTTACGGAGGCTCCGATTGAAGCTTTCGTTGATGCTTTTGTCCGGCAGTTTCCATTCACGCGTTACTCACAATTTGGATTGATGTTCTATAAATCTTGGGTTGATGACCACGGCGGTAGACCTGTGATCTATCAACCCGACACCGATTTCGGCATTCTGCCAGAAGAGTTGCGCTGGCGGCACGTTCGCTACGGGCCGACTGCGGATCAAGTCATTGACTTCACTTGGGAACGCGAGTGGCGGATGCGCCGCGATGAATTGCCGTTCTTGCCAACTGAAACTGTCGTTATTGTACCGAACGAGAAATGGGCATCTGCCTTGCGCCGAAGCCACGATGCCGAACAGGAGATGATCGTCGAACAGTACGCCACCGTGATCGACAGGCAGATTGCGGAGCTGTGGCGTCAACCTTTTCTCTGGCACATAGCACCGCTCAAATAGCTCTCTGAAAATGCCCGGTAGCTTCGGCTTCGCACGCGAGCCCTCAGCTCTTGCGATTCCACGAGATTAGGCAGCAGCTCCAGTTGGCTGAAACACGCGCATCCCATCCCGTCGGTATTGACGCAGCTTCGCCTCCGTTCAGAAGTCCGCAAGCCCGACCCGTCAGTAGTAATCCGGCCATAACCCTGGGACTGGCATCAAGTCGTAGCCAATTGTCCGGAATGGTGACCCACCCAAGTCGCTCGGGCCGTCAACTGAGCTGTTACAGCGAGGTAGACTGGAGCGATGCGTGAGGCGATGGTTTAT
>JANXXV010000834.1 GCA_025350445.1 Bryobacteraceae bacterium
TTCATGCGCGACGCTGGCGCTCAAAAGTCCCAGGCTGGCGAGCCGGTCCTGTGCTTCCAGCCGGGCCAGTGCCTGAGCTAAATCGTTTTCCTGTTTCCGCAGTTCCGTGACGGAGGCATTGCGGGAAAGCATGATCTGGCCGATCTCGTCGCCCGGAATCAGAGTTTCGTCGATCAGTTCGCGATCCCGGTCGCCGTGTTGGGTGGCACGGTCGGCATCCAGCATAAGCCGCAACGGCTGATATACATAGCGAGGCATGATGATCTGCTCCAGAAGTAGCACCGCGAGCACGTAAATCACGCCCAATACAGCGAATAGAGATATTTTGGTCCGTTCCAGCACTGTGTCATAGACTGTGTTCGGTAGTGTGATGCGGCGGTACTGGCCGCTGCGGAGGTCCTTTTTGTATAAATCGTCGGACTGAGCGGAGTTTTGCCAAACTTCGCCTGGGTGCGCATCCAGCCAGTTCCGGACTTCGAGCGGTACCTGCAATGAACCGGCGGAACCTTCGCGATAATCATAGCCTTCCATTTTGGGCAGACTCTGCAAAGGCCGATCACCGGAGAAGATTTCAGTAATGAGACTGACCTCGATCGTTTTGGCCCGAGCAACCCGCTGTTCGAACGACGGGATCAGCGTGAAATAAACCGAACATGTCAGTACCAGGAAGAACAGATTGTGAAGTATTATTAGCTTTGGACGGACCTTCAGGTCTCCAAAGCGCTTCCAGAGTCCCCTGGATGCACCCAGTTCAGCGTGGCTCAAATTGCGGTTAGACAAGAACTTTTACTCCTGTTGCGGAATTCCTCTTGCTATGGTAGAAATTATAGTGAAGATCTCAATGATATGTCTCGACCTATAACTGGAACGGAAGGATTGAATGTCGCTCATCTTCTCCAGATCAACTGATAAGTATGTCAAGATTGGCGGCGGCGTGGTGGGTCTGCTGGTATTGGGCGGAATTGGCGCGTTTGCGTACTTCACCCTGCCTGAGGTGATGGAAACCGGCTACAGCCCACAGCAGCCAGTTGCATACAGCCACAAACTCCACGCCGGCAATCTCGGAATGGATTGCTACTACTGCCACAACACGGTGTATAAAGCTGCGTATTCCGCGATTCCCCCCACCGAAACATGCATGAACTGCCACGTGCGGGTGAAGCCGCAGAGCGAACGGTTGTTGAAAGTCCGCGAGAGCTATGCCACCGGCGAATCTATCCCTTGGGTGAAGATTCATAAGCTGCCCGATTATGTTTACTTCAACCATTCGGCCCATATCAACGCGGGTGTCAGTTGCGTCTCCTGCCATGGGCGTATCGATCAAATGGTGGAAGTGAAGCAAGTTATGCCGCTGAACATGGGCTGGTGTCTGGATTGCCACCGTAATCCGGCGCCGAACTTACGGCCGGTTGAGCTGGTTACGAAATTGAGCTGGACGCCGGATCGCGATCCGGCGGAGATCGGGCGAGAAATCATAGCGGCCAAGCATATCAATCCGCCGCAGAATTGTTCCGGCTGTCACAGGTAAACGCACAGATGATCCAGATACAAACCAAGCAGACGGGTAAGCAGTACTGGCGAAGCCTCGACCAGTTGTCGCATACGGGCGAATTCAAGGATTGGCTGCATCGCGAATTTCCGGCGAACGCGTCAGAGATGCTGGATGGCACGTCGCGGCGAAATCTGTTGAAGCTGATGGCGGCTTCCATGGGCCTGGCGGGTCTTACTGCCTGTCGGCGCCCGGTAGAGAAGATCCTTCCCAACGTTCGCGGCGTAGAAGATTACATCCCTGGTAAGCCATTTTTCTACAGTACTGCTTACACCCAGGGCGGTACTGCCATGGGTCTGCTGGTAGAGGTGAACGACGGGCGGCCGACGAAGATTGAAGGCAATCCGGACCATCCCTATAGTTTGGGCGCGGCTACCGGCTATCAACAGGCATCGGTGTTGGGGCTCTACGATCCGGACCGTGCGCGCGTTCCAATGAACGAAGGCAAGGAGGCCGAATGGAAAGCATTCGACGACTTTGCGAAGGAACACAGCGCAAAACTGGGCACGGGCGAAGGGCTGCGCTTCCTCAGTGACCGGATTTGCTCGCCGTCTCTACTTGCGGTAAAAGCCGCGGCGCTGGCCAAGTATCCGGGCGCGAAATGGGTAGAATACAACGCGGTCACTCACGATGAGGGTGCCGCGGGCGGTCAATTAGCGTTTGGACAGCCGGTCATCACCCGGCACAAGTTCGATAAGGCCGACGTCATCCTGTCACTGGACGACGATTTCCTCGGGCTCGACGCCAACACAGTTCTGCCCCAGAAAGAGTTCTCTCGACGGCGCCGGGTGTCTTCGGCGAAAGATGAAATGAACCGGCTGTACGTCATTGAGAGCCAGTATTCGGTTACGGGCGCGATGGCGGATCACCGGCTGCGGATGCGCTCTGGCGACGTACGAGGATTTGTCGCTGATTTGGCGGCGGAACTGAAAGTCGGCGGGAATGAACTGCAAATCGTTAGCGGCAATCGTGACGCCAAGCGGACGAAATGGATCAAAGCAATCGCCAGGGACCTTAGCGAACACAAGGGGAAGAGCCTTGTGGTGGCCGGGCCCCGGCAGCCTGCCTCCGTGCATGCCATGGCGCATCTGATCAATCAGGCGCTAGGCAATGTAGGGGAGACGGTCGTCTTCTTTCAGAGCGCGGCGGACACGGTTCGTCCGCAACTGGATTCGATCAAGGAACTGGCCGGTGAAATGGCTGGCGGCAAAGTCTCCACGCTGGTGATTCTCGGCTGCAATCCGGCGTACACCGCTCCGGCGGATCTGGAATTTGCGGCGAACCTGAAGAAAGTTCCGTTATCCATTTATCTCGGGCTGGAAGTCGACGAGACCGCGGTGCTCTCGAAGTGGTCGTTGCCCGAAGCGCATTATTTGGAAGGCTGGGGTGATGCGACGGCGCCTGACGGTACCGCGACTGTGCAGCAGCCGATGATTCAGCCGCTGTACTTCGGGCGGACTGCGGCGGAGTTAGTGGCGCAGTTGACCGGCTACAAGGATCAGCGAGCTTACGACATTGTTCGGAACTACTGGATCGCCAAGTTTGGCGGTAAGGACGAAGCCGAAAAGACCTGGCGAAAATCCTTGCATGACGGTGTGATACCGGGTACGTCCATGGTGGAGATTAAGCCCGCCATTGACGTTAAGAAGATCAACGGTGCGATTCAGGGTGCCGCGCCCGCTGGCGATGCACTCGAAGTGGTCTTCGTGCAAAGCGCCTCGGTCTACGACGGACGCTTCGCTAACAACGGCTGGTTGCAGGAAGCGCCAGAGCCGATGAACAAGCTGACATGGGACAATGCAGCCCTGGTGAGCCCGGCTACGGCCAAAAGACTGAACGTGGCCCAGGGCGACATCATCGCCATCGAACGCGCGGGGCGGGGAATGCAGGCACCCGTTCTGATTCAACCCGGACAGGCCGACGATTCTATTTCGATTGCGCTTGGATACGGCCGCGTGGAATGCGGACGCGTGGGCAAGAATGTCGGCGAGAACGCCTATAGGATTCGAACGACAGACGGTTTCCGGTTTGCCGCCGATGCCCGTGTGCGTAAAGTCGGCGGAACCTTCCGGCTGGCGCAAACGCAAGAACACGGCAGCATGGAAGGGCGTCCGCTGGTGCGCGAAGCCGACCTTCAGGAGTTCCGCAAAGAACCGAAGTTCGCTCAAGAAATGGTCGAGCATCCGCCACTGGTGGCGCTCTACCCTGACCACGATTACAGCAAGGGCTATCAGTGGGGCATGTCGATCGACCTTAACGTTTGCAGCGGCTGCAACGCTTGTGTGCTCGCCTGCCAGTCGGAAAATAATATTCCGATTGTGGGAAAAGATCAGGTACTCAAGGGTCGCGAAATGCACTGGATTCGCATGGATCGCTACTACAGCGGCAGCGGTGAGCATCCGGATGAAGATCCGCAAGTGGTCACGCAGCCGGTAACTTGTATGCAGTGCGAGAATGCGCCGTGTGAAAACGTCTGCCCGGTAGCCGCCACCGTACACAGTCCGGAAGGGCTGAACGATATGGCATACAACCGCTGCGTGGGGACGCGGTACTGCTCCAACAACTGTCCGTACAAGGTTCGCCGCTTCAACTTCCTCGCGTGGAACTACGGCACCGAAGAAGTGCAGAAGATGCATTACAACCCGAACGTCACGGTCCGCATGCGCGGCGTGATGGAAAAGTGCACCTATTGCGTCCAGCGGATTCAGGAGAAGAAAATTCTGGCAAAGCGCGAAGACCGGCGCCTGATTAAGGACGGCGAAATCCAGACTGCCTGCCAGCAGACATGCCCAGCGGATGCGATCGTGTTCGGCAACATCAACGATCCGGAAAGCCGTGTGGCCAAACTGAAAGGGCAAACCAGGAACTACAGCATGCTTGAAGAGCTGAACACCAAGCCGCGCACTACATATCTTGCGAAGTTGCGCAATCCCAATGAAGAGCTAGCGGAGAAGCATAATGGCTGATCTCGCCACCCGGCAAGACCCACACGTTCGTGCCCGGCTGGTTGAGGGAAACCCCTCGCTCGGCCAACTCACGGAAACGGTCAGTAAGATCGTCGAGTCGCGGACGCAGTACTCGTGGTACATCGCAATCGGAATTACGGGGTCGGTCACTGGCCTTCTCGGCCTGATGCTGGCGTATCTGGTCTCTCACGGTATCGGCGTCTGGGGTAACAACCAGCCGATCGGCTGGGCGTGGGATATCACCAACTTCGTATTCTGGATCGGTATCGGTCACGCCGGTACGCTAATTTCGGCGATTCTGTTTCTGTTCAGGCAGAAGTGGAGAACGTCCATAAACCGGTTCGCGGAAGCGATGACGCTGTTCGCGGTGGCTTGCGCCGGAATTTTCCCGCTCTTCCACACAGGCCGCCCCTGGCGCGCTTACTGGCTCTTCCCGATTCCTAACACCGATTTATACATGTGGCCGAACTTCCGCAGCCCGTTGGTTTGGGACGTGTTTGCCGTCAGTACCTATGCAACGGTTTCCGCGCTGTTCTGGTATGTCGGTCTGGTTCCCGATCTGGCAACGCTGCGTGACCGCGCGAAGAATTTCAGCAAGTATGTGTATGGTGCGCTGAGCCTCGGATGGCGCGGCTCCGCGCGGCACTGGCGGAACTACGAAGCGGCCTATATGATTCTGGCCGGTCTTTCTACGCCGCTTGTTCTCTCCGTACACACCATCGTTAGCTTCGACTTTGCGGCCTCCATCATTCCCGGCTGGCACACCACCATCTTCCCGCCCTACTTCGTGGCCGGGGCGGTGTTCTCCGGCTTCGCCATGGTGCAGACGCTGATGATCCTCAGCCGGCGGGCGTTCCACCTGGAGGACCTGCTCACCCAC
>JANXXV010000913.1 GCA_025350445.1 Bryobacteraceae bacterium
CTCGGCTATCCGCTGGAGCCGATTCCGTCGTGAAGCGCGCCTTCTAACAGGCGTGCTGTTTCGACCAGCAGGTCGTCGTTCCCGATGGCCGCGGTGAGTTGCAGACCCACCCGCAGTCCGGCGCCCGGGACCGGAATCGCGATGGCCGGGCCGTGCAGCCCCGTCCAGGGAGCGTTTCTGCTGGGATCGCCGGTGGATTCAAGACCTCGGGGAGCGGGTCCGGTGGCAGCCGCGGAAAGCAAGACAGGGTAGTCCCGGTAGAGTCCGGCGATGGCTACTCTGGCGTCCGCGAGGGTGGCCAGAGCCTTGCAGTAAGCGCTTTCCCCGATCTTCAATCCACCCGATACAAGCTGCGACAGCTTGGGTCCGAGGCGATCGCCGTTTTGCAACCAAAGATCCCGATGTGTTCGCGCACCCTCATAGGCGTTGATCAATTGGACGGCGGACAGGATATCTTTTTCGGCGAATGGGAGTTCCACTTCGTCCACCCGCCATCCCCCGATGATTGGCGCCGGCCATTGCAGGGAACCGAGCCGCCGGTTTGTCACGACAGTAACGGGATTTCCGATACGCTGCCACAGCAATTGCATGTCGCCCGCGGTCTGCGTCAAGAAACCCGGAGTATCGAGCGAAGGAGCGAAGGGCAGAATGCCGCCGGTGGGCAGCAAACCGAAAGTGGGTTTGAAGCCGCAGATGCCGCAGTAGGAAGCTGGGCGCAGAATCGAACCTTGCGTTTGCGTCCCCAGCGCGAACGGTACCATGCCGGCTGCCACGGCTGCCGCCGATCCGCTGGAGCTGCCTCCCGGCGTATGCGCCGGATTGAGCGGATTGCGCGTTGGTGGCGCATCGTAGTAGGCGAACGCCGTGGTCTGGGTTTTCCCCAGCAGCACCGCGCCGCACTGCCGAAGCGTGGTGACCAGGGCCGCTTCCGTGCCCCCCTGCCTGCCGGCGAAGAGCGGCGAGCCATACTGGGTGCGAAGGTCGCGGGTCTCGAAAATATCTTTCACGCCGAACGGAATTCCGTCCAGGGCGCCGCTGGATAACGGCGGCTGCGGCGCCACTTGAACCCACGCGCGCAGGCCGGCCTCGTTGAGGCGGATCTGCTCCAGGCAATATGCGGTGGGTTCGGCGGCTGACATTTCGCCGGATTCCAAGGCTTCCAGAAACTGGCGGAGAAGGCCGGAAGTGGGTGTACTATTCACTGATCTGACCGGACGCAGCAAGCGGGACCAAGGCGTCCCGCGCAGACTTGGGGGCTGCCCCGCCGAGTGCCTCTTCAAACAGGCATAGCTCAGCTGATCTCATCGGCTGGTCAGGAGCCGGGCGGCCCGCAAACCTCCCGCGCGCTGCACTCCAGGCACGAAGAATCCTTTACGAAAGCTCTCGTCGCTGCCGTCGAACCCGTCCAGGTTTGCGCTGATCGTGACATCGATCGGAGCCACCGCGGCGGCGAATAGCGACCAAACGCCGGCATTTTCAAGACCCGCCACATGGATCGGCCCACTGTGATTCATCTTCAGAAACGCCAGCGCGGTAAGGATGTCCTGCACGCGGTTTGCGTCGTCACTTCGGTTGTACGTGAGGAAGTAGCGGTTGGACCGGTTGCGGTACGCGTGGGAGTTTCCCGTTTGGAAAGTATCGATCATCATCACGGATTGGCCTGAATCCAACAGATTCTGCACAAGGGGCGTCCGGCGCGCGGCTTCGGCTCCGCGAGGGTGAATCACTAGTGTCGCTTCCTTGGAACCGGTGGCGATATAAAGGCCGCCTACGCGATCCGCGACACCCACCCGGCTTAACAGAATATTTTCATGATCGATCTCGCTGGCCAGCCGCGTGGGCCATTCGGTGGCCAGTGCCTGCCGCAGCCGTTCGCGAATGGCCGGAAGGTCTGCGCTGGCTGCCTCGCTCTGCCGCCGGGCGATCTGCTTCCACGCGTCCAGCAGCCCTTCGTAATTCAAGGCGTTCGCCGGCGGCTTACCATCTTTCAGAACCAGCAGATCTTCGTCCTGCTCTTGTTGGAACTCGCGGTCTTTCAGAGCCGACGCGTCGCGTTGGCCCAGCATATGCTCGCCGAAAAACCGATAGACCGCTTCCCGGCTCTCCTTGTTGTAATTGTGGGGGGCATCCACTTGGACGCTGCGCAGCCGGTTCCGGCCGCCGTACAGTTCGTAGATTCCCCGGATGGCTGGAAACTCTTCGTAAGGCGTGTGCCTGGTCCAATCCCGCGTGGATGACACCATCAGCATGCGCCGCGGCGCGATTACAGCGGCAATCTCCGCGTTGAACGTGCCGAAACGCAAACCGGGCGCATCTTCACACGGATCGCCGCCCTGCATACTGGCCGAAATCATGTTCACCGGAGCGGCGAACCGGACCCGTTCGTCCACGGCGGCGAGCATGAAGGTCTGGGTGCCGCCGCCCGAGGCTCCGGTTATGGCAATCCGCCCAGGGTCCACGTTCGGCAGGGAGATGAGGTAATCCACCGAGCGGATCGAGTTCCAAAGCTGCAGCCCAAATGGCGAGAACCCCCAGAGCTGTTCGTCCTGGCCGCCAAAGGAATGCGGGGTCTGGCGCGTGTCGTTATAGCCCACCATGTCATAGGCGAAAACCACGTAACCCTGGCGAGCCAGATTCACCGCCAGCGCCGGCACCGAGTATTCCACCTCATTCTGAAGCCGCCCATACTTCCAGTGCCCGTGCGCCAGAAGGACGGCGGGCAGCTTGCCGGATCGGCGCAGAGGCTGATAGAGATTTCCACCCAGGTAGTAGCCGGGCAGAGTCTCAATCATCACCTTGTCTATCGAATAGCCGTCGCGGGCCGCGCCGTCGCGCTCCACCCGGCCGTAAGAGGCTGGATTCAGCGGCGTCTTCGGAGGCATCGGAGAAAGTCCGGCCGACGATAAAATCTGCGTTCGCAGTTGAAGCTTTCGCGACTGCCATTCACTCAAACTGGAGTACGCAGGCATGACGAAATGCGTGTTGTCGTCCGGGGTGTACTTGTTTCGCGAGTCCTCTGCCGGGACAAAGAAAGTAAGAGCGGCGGCAAAGAGTATACCCGCAATGAGCTTCATGAAGAGATTAAGGAATCATAACCCGAAGAAGAGGGATCGAGTTGCGCATCAACCACACTCCACTTAGATGCAGCCGGTCGAGCTTCTGAAGCCATTTTAATCTCACCTTCACGTCGATTTCATGTGGGCCTGAGACGATGACCTCATCTCGCTGGCAGGAATGGCGAAGACAAGGAGTACCTCCATGGCCAAACTGTTAAGCCTGATGCTCGGCCTGACGCTTATATTGGGCAGCGCCACCAGCGCATTTGCCGCCGGCAAGAAGCATGCCAAGGTGAAGCACTCCAAGGTAAAGCACAAGAAGCAAAAACGCCAGACGCCCAAATAGGGATCATATCGCGTTTTCCCTAACCGTCCACCGATGCTCGTCTACGCCTTAACCATTTTCATAAGCGCTTTCTTATTATTCCAAGTTCAACCGATGATCGCCAAGATCATATTGCCGTGGTTTGGCGGATCGGCTGCGGTGTGGACTACGGCGATGATGTTTTTCCAGGTTTCGCTGCTGGTTGGGTATCTGTACTCCTTTTGCTCCATACGATATCTGAAGCCGAAACAGCAGGCGTACCTACATATCGCGCTGCTGCTGGCGTGCCTTTTCTTGCTTCCGATCAGCCCGGCGCCTTCCTGGAAACCGGAGGCGGATTCGAACCCGACGCTACGCATTCTGGGTCTGCTGACCGCCACCATCGGCCTGCCGTATCTATTGCTCTCTTCGACGGGCCCGCTGCTGCAGGCATGGTATCTGCAAACCAGCGGCGGCGCCATTCCCTACCGCCTGTTTGCGTTGTCGAATCTGGGTTCAATGCTGGCGCTGCTTAGCTTTCCGGTATTGGTCGAACCGCGGTTCAGTTCGCGCGGCCAAACAACGCTGTGGTCGTTCGGATTTGGGATATTCGCGGCGGCTTGCGCCATAGCCGCCTGGCGCGGCAGATCAGGCGTTAGGGCGCAAACGCAGCCGGAAACGGCTGGGCCGCCTGCATCACTGCCCACATGGGGCACGGCAATGATGTGGATCTGCCTGGCAGCGTGCGCCGCCATGCTGCTGCTATCGTTCACCACTCATATGAGCCAGAATGTGGCGCCCATTCCCTTTCTGTGGGTGCTGCCTCTGAGCATTTATCTTTTGAGTTTCATTCTGTGTTTTGAGAGCGGGCGCGCCTATGACCGGCGCATTTTTCTGCCGTTGCTGGCTCTCGGCCTGGGGGCGGTCGCGTTCGCCATTTATACCGAGAACGCCAACCCGGCGCTGCGCTGGGCGATCCCGGTGTTCAGCGTAGCGCTCTTTGCCGCATGCATGGTTTGCCACGGCGAACTGGCACGCATCAAACCGCATCCCCGCTATTTGACGCTCTATTACCTGATGATCTCGGTTGGCGGAGCGCTGGGCGGCCTGTTTGTGGGGCTGGCAGCGCCCGTACTCTTCGATTCAAATCTGGAACTGCCGCTGGGGCTTGTGGCCTGCGCGCTGTTGACCTCAATTCTCTTGTGGGACGAGACGATCCCTCCCTTCGGTGCACGATTCGGGAACGTCTGGATGGTACGGATTGTGTTAGGCCTTTGCACGCTGAGCCTGGCCGGTTATCTAGGTTATCGCGAAGTGGAAGCGGCCCGGGTCTACCACTACTCCGCGCGGAATTTTTATGGGTCGTTGCACGTCCGGGACGACCCGGATTCGGATACCAACACCGGAATCCGGGTGCTGGTGCACGGAACCATCAATCACGGCGGGCAATTGCTGAACCCCAAGTTCCAGCATCTGGCGACTACCTATTACGGAGAAAAATCCGGTATCGGCCGGACGCTGCTGGCAATGAAGCGGCAGCATCCGTCGCTGCGGGTGGGTGTTATCGGGCTGGGCTCCGGCGTGCTGGCGAGCTATTGCCGGACTGCCGATGTCTACCGGTTTTACGAAATCAATACGCTGGTCTACAAGATTGCCACCTCGCAATTTACATTTCTTCCCGATTGCGGGGCGAACAAGAAGGTGCTGTTCGGCGACGCGCGCCTTACCATTGAGCGGCAGCCCGATCAACAATTCGACGTGCTGGCGGTGGATGCTTTTTCAAGTGATGCCATTCCGGTTCATCTGCTGACACGCGAGGCGTTCGAACTCTACTTCCGGCACTTGAGTCCGAACGGGATTCTGGCGATCCACACCTCGAACCGGTATTTGAATCTGGCCCCGGTGGTGGCGCAAAATGCCAAGGATCTGGGGAAAGTTTCGGTTACAGTCGACCAGGAAGAGGACGACGTGGATTACCTGTTTGGCACCACCTGGGTGCTGGTTTCGGCGAGTGCGGATGCATTTCATCAGCGGGAGTTCGACAAGGCAGCCGAGCCCACTGAGATCGATCCGAAGCTACGCCCCTGGACCGACGACTACAGCAATCTGTTCGAGATCTTGAAATAGGCCCGGCTTTCCCGTTGGGGCCCGGCCCCGCGCATCAGAACGTCAGCGAAACCATGGCTTCTACCTGATTGTTCTGAATACCGGTTGAGAATGACTGGAAGGTCTGATTAAACCACCGTGTATAGCGCACCTCGGGCACAATGTGGATTCCAAAGTCATCCTTAAAATAAACACCCGCGCCGGCGACGCCTCCGCGCGCCGTGCGATTGGCCGGCACCGCCGGCGTTGTGCTACAGCAGCTTGTCGTGCCGGAGTTAATTGTCGTATCGATGGAAGTCTTAATGCTCGACACGCGGCGAAACGCGCCGCCACCTTCCACAAACCATCGGATCTTCGGCGCGTGACGGGCTCTGCCGTAGTATTGAACCATCACCGGCAAATCGTAGATCCTCGCCCGCGTATCTTCATTCTTGACGGTGTGTTTCCGTTCGTCTACAGGCGTGGTGGGATTATCGATGCCGGTGAAGACATCGCTGTTCATTGTGTATCCGATCCGCCGTGTCAGCAAACTTATGTTCACGGCGAAACGCTCCGTGACGGCTAACTGCACTACTCCTCCATAACCGATTCGCTGAGAAGCGCCGACAGTCGTGTAGGCCGCATCAACAGGGGGAGCTGTTGTGAGACTGGTCGTTGTTTTTCCAGGAATCACGTTTAGCCCCATGACACCCAGGGTCGCGCCGAACGAGATCCGGCGGAAGTAGGCGCTCGGCAACGGCTCTTGTTTAGAGTCCGGCGTGCCCGCCGTCTGGGCATGGAGGTGGCCGCCACACAAGAGCGCAGCAAGGAGACAGAGTTTTGTTTTCATGATGAGAGAGAGGTGGGTGGACGTGCGGCCGCGTGGCGAAGCTACTGACAACAGATGCTGGAACACCGATCCCGCGCAGGAGTTGCCCGCGCACTATCTGTGCCCCAACCGGGCTTGAGGACGCTGCGTACATTTTCTAGTCTGCGTACATCCGATAGATGCACGACGGACAAAGCGTCTGCCCAATGTCTTCCCGGACAAATGGCTGGTTGCATTGGGCGCACACCCAGCCGTTTCTCCGCGCCAGACTCTCGCGTTCGTCATCGCGCGGGCTCACCATAGAATCAAGTGCGCGGCGAGCGGAACGGCGCTGCAACCACGGAGAGCAATCTCTTGAGGATATGTGGTTTCGTACGGGCCGCCGCCGCTGGAGTCACCTCTATTTCCTTCGGTAGAGGGTCGATGTAGTCATCGGTGAAATTCAAATCCGGGGAATCGAGAAGAGCCATCTGTACCACTTCAGATTTTCTTGCCTGTTGTTGCGGAAGCCGGAATTGGCGCTGCGGCCGGAACGGCATATTCTCCAGTTTCTTCGGAGGCGCCGATTCCAGTTCCACCTTCGGCATCGCGATCAGAGCGAGGCTGGAGGGATATTCGCGAGTAAAAGGCAAGTCGAGCGCGGCGGTGGTCACCTGGGAATCCAGCAGGCGATCCAGGCGAACGAACCGAATTGAATCAGGCACTACCAACAACACCAGGCTGGCGGCGATCGCTCTGCTGGCCCACCCCTGCCAAGCCCGCGACTGCAAGCCTGACAGCGTCTGACGCCGCCGAACCGG
>JANXXV010000943.1 GCA_025350445.1 Bryobacteraceae bacterium
AACCGCCCCCAGCAACAAGTCTTCATTCTCCACCAATGCGAACTCGCGCAGCAGATACAGATCGCCGATCAACGCCTTGCGGTCCTCGCAGACGTAGTAGGAATAGCCGATCACCCGGCCGCCCTGCATCAGCGCGAATCCGTTCAGCGCTTGAATCTTGACGAACCGCCGGACCAGATTGGAAGATGCGCGGGAATCCCAATTGAAGTTGGATCGCCACGTGAGACCTTCTTCTTCGAGTAACGGGTCCAGATCCCTTTCGCGTAACTGGCGAAGGTCGACGATTTCCGGTACGCTGACGTTCGATACCGCAGCCATACGCGAATGATAACAGCAGTGATATAGAATCACAGAACTGATGCTGAATTCCGTCTCCGTACCCAATCGCCTGAGCACCAATCAATGGCGCGTTCTGTGGCTGCTGGTCTTTTCGGTATGTATCAACTACATCGATCGCGGCACTTTGTCCGTCGCCGCGCCTCAGCTTACCGCCGAGATGCACCTGACGGCCACGCAGATGGGGTACCTGCTGTCAGCGTTCTTCTGGACCTATGCGGTTTGCCAGATCGCCGGCGGCTGGCTGGTAGACCGCTATGACGTTCGCTGGGTCTATGGCATCGGTTTCCTGCTGTGGTCACTCGCCACCGCGGCCACCGGTTTAGTCGGCGGTTTCGTCTCGCTGTTCGTGCTGCGGCTGCTGTTGGGAATGGGAGAGGCCGTCTCGTACCCGTCGTATTCCAAGATCATTGCCGGCAACTACACGGAACGGCACCGCGGCATCGCCAACGCCTGGATCGACGCGGGTTCCAAGTGCGGCCCTGCGATCGGAAATCTGGTGGGCGGTCTGATGGTGGCCTCGCTCGGATGGCGGGCGCTGTTCATCGGGCTCGGTTTCGGCAGTCTCATTTGGGTGATCCCGTGGTTTGTGTGGGGCCCTCGCGATAAAGCCGAAGAGGTGATCAAGAAAGTGGGCGCGCCCAGCTTCAGTGAGATCCTTTCCAAGCGCGATGCGTGGGGCACTTTCCTGGGCCTGTTCTGCGGCAACTACATCTGGTATTTCCTGCTCACGTGGCTGCCGTTTTACCTGGTGCGCGAACGGCACTTCACCATCGAACAGATGGCGCTGGTGGGCTCGCTGCCGTTCTTCGGCATCGCCACCACATCGGTGATAGGCGGCTATTTGTCCGACAACTGGATCGCTAAAGGCGGATCGCCCACGCGCATCCGCAAGATGTTCGTGGCGGGTGGACTTGTTTTGGTGAACATCATGCTGCCCGCGGTTCTTATCAAGGACAACAACACGGCGATGGTGGTGCTGATGGTGGCGAGCCTGTGCTTTGGCTTCTACAGCTCGAATCTCTGGGCCATCACGCAGACGCTGGCCGGCCCGGTGGCTTCGGGCAAATGGACAGGCCTGCAGAACGGCATCGGCAATCTGGCCGGCGTTGTCGCGCCCACGGTGACGGGAATCGTGGTGGACAAGACCGGTGAGTTCTTCCTGGCGTTTGTGGCCGCGGGAGTTGTTTCAGCACTCGGCGCGGCCTGCTTCCTGTTTGTGGTGGGTCCGGTGAAGCCTATTCTTTGGCGCTCAGGAAGTGCTTTATCGAGCGAATAGCCTGCCGGGTGCGATGATCGTTTTCGATCAGGGCGAAGCGCACGAAGCCTTCGCCCATGGGCCCGAATCCGATACCGGGCGAGACGGCGACCAGCGCTTTTTCGAGCAGCAGCTTTGAGAATTCCAACGACCCGAGCGACCGGAACTGTTCCGGAATGGGCGCCCATACGAACATGGATCCCTTGGGCGGCTCCACTTTCCAGCCTGCTTTGTGCAGGCCGCCGACGAGAAGATCCCGCCGCTTCTGATACAGGGCACAGATCTTCTTAGTCTCCTCTTCGCAGTCGCGCAGGGCAATAATTGAGGCGATCTGCAGTGGCTGGAACACGCCGTAATCCAGATAGCTCTTGATGCGCGCCAGCGCGGCGATCATCTTCTTGTTACCCAGGCAGAAACCGATGCGCCAGCCGGCCATGTTGTAGCTCTTCGACATGGAGAAGATCTCTACCGCGACGTCTTTCGCGCCCGGGACCTGCAGGATGCTGGGCGGGCGATAGCCGTCGAAACCGAGGTCGGCATAGGCGAAGTCATGCAGAATCATGGAACCGT